>CAZRJU010000074.1:0-8389 GCA_964600455.1 uncultured Alistipes sp.
AATTCCGGTTGCAGAAGCTTTAAAGACCACAATCACTCTTGATGAAGTTTCCACAGGGGAAGGATTTATAACAGCTACTTTAAAGGATATCAACCGTCGAAGTTCTCGCGAGGTAACCGTTGGGGTTACTTCCCCTCGGCCGCAGCTTCGTGGCGTATCTCGGGTGAGGAGTGGATGAAGTCGGCCGATTGGATCGACAACCTGAAGCTTCGTTACTCGTTCGGTACGGCCGGTAACAACAACATTCCTTCGGGTCAGACCACCCTGCAGTATAAGAACTCGACCTCGGGTTGGATCAACATGGGCTCGGTGATCTATATCGCCGGTTCGGATATGCCCAACCCCGACCTGAAGTGGGAGACCACCTACTCGCACAACATCGGTTTGGACTTTGGCTTCTGGAACAACCGCCTCTCGGGTAGCGTGGAGGTTTATCAGGCCAACACGAAGGATCTGCTGATCCAGTTCCCCGTGAAGGGTTCGGGTTACGACAACCAGTACCGCAACCTCGGTGAGGTGCAGAACCGCGGTCTGGAGGTAACGTTGAATGCTTCGTTGGTACGCAAGGCCAAGTGGGGTATCGACTTCTCTGCCAACATTTCGTTCAACGAGAACGAGGTGGTTGACTTAGGTGGTTTGGAGGAGATCCGTATGTATACCGATATGTTCTCTTCGGAGGTTGCCTATGACTACGTGGTTACCGAGGGTCGCCCCTTGGGTGATATCTATGGTTACACGAACCAGGGTATGTATACGGTTAACGACTTCAACTATGTGAATGGTGTTTGGGAGCTCAAGGAGGGTATTGCCGACTCGTCGGATATCACCGGTGCCGAGCTTCGTCCGGGTGCTCCCCGTCTGGCCGACTACAACGGTGACGGCGTGGTTGACAATGGCGATATTCACCGCATCGGCAACGTACAGCCCTTGTTCAATGGTGGGTTCTCGCTCTCGGCTTATGCTTATGGCTTCGACTTCTCGGCCAACTTCACCTACTCCTATGGCAACAAGGTCTACAACGGTAACAAGATCGACTTCTCGACGATCCGCAACATTGCCCGTCAGAATGTACTCGATACGATGTCGCCCGACAACCGTTGGACCAACATTGATTGGACCACGGGTGAGGTGGTAAACGATCCCGCTCTCTTGGAGGCAATGAATGCCGGTAAGACGATGTGGACTCCCTACTCGACCCGTCGTTTGGCTCAGAGCTGGGCTATCGAGGATGCCTCGTTCCTGCGTCTGGCCTCGCTTACGGTAGGTTACACCCTGCCCGAGAAGTGGACCCGCAAGATCCGCCTGCAGAAGGTGCGCATCTACGCTACGGGTACCAACCTCTTCTGCTGGACCCCCTATTCGGGCTACGATCCCGAGGTGGATACGCGTCGTAAGACTCCGCTTACCCCCAACGTTGACCACTCGGCCTATCCGAAGAGCACGGGTTGGGTATTCGGTATCAACCTTTCGTTCTAATTCCGCTAAAAAATGTTAAGAGTTATGAAAAATATATGGTATAAAGCCCTCGCGCTCCTCACGGTGGTCGCTCTCTCGACCTCGTGTCTGGACGATGTGCTGGATGTAGAGGCGCAGTCCACCTTTGAGCCCGCGACTGTCTATTCCGACTACCAGTTGGCGGAGTACACCATCTTCGCCATTGCCCACACCTTTGGCGATACGAACTGCTACCGTGGTCGTATCAATATGTGGTATGGTTCCAATACCGACGTTGAGTTGCACGGTACCACTTCGGTAACCTCGAAACCCGATGTTAACAAGTACACCCTGCCGGAGTACGATGTTGCGACCAATAACGGTCAGATGAGTGCTTCGAACAACGCCTATACGTCGCTTACGGCGGCTATCGAGCGTGCCAACCTCGCTATCGAGGGTCTGCGCGCCAATGCCGACCTCTCGAATCCCGACATGGCTTATCTGTTGGGTGAGGCCCTGACCTATCGTGCTTTCATCTACTTCGAGCTCACGAAGTTCTGGGGTGATGTTCCCTTCCGCACGAAGCCTGTATCCGCCGACGATGTCTATCTGCCCAAGACCGACCGCGACGTGATCTACAAGCAGATCCTGGCTGACCTGGATGAGGCTATCGAGTACCTCTATTGGCCCTATGAGTCGCCGCAGACCTCCTCGATGGACCGCATGAACAAGGCCTTTGCCAAGGGGCTCTATGCCCGTATCGCCCTTACGGCTTCGGGTTGGGCTTGGCGTCCGGCCGACGGTAAGGTGGGCACGGGTGATCCGGGTTCGCTGCGTCTGTCGGTGAGCGAGGAGCTCTCGAAGGCCGTACTCTATCCCAAGGCACTCAAGCACCTGGAGGATATCTTCCAGAGCGGTACGGTGGCTTTGGAGGGCGACTACGAGACCTTGTGGCGCAAGTTCAACAACTCGGAGCATGTAACCAACTGCAAGGAGATCCTCTGGGTAGTCCCCATGTCGGATAGCCGTAACCGTTGGAACTACCACTATGCCTTCCCGCACAGAAGTTCGGAGTATATCGCAAATGCTTCGAGAGGTGGTGATATCGGCCCCATGCCTACTCTTTGGTGGAAGTATGAGAAGCAGGACGTACGTCGTGATCTGACCTGCGTTCCCTTCTGGTACAACCGCGACGCAACGCAGGGCAAGGGCGGTATCGGCTACGAGCTCCGTGGTGGTGTCAACTACTGGTTCTTTGGTAAGTATCGCTTCGAGTGGATGATCAATGCTCCCTATGGCGGCGGTAATGATGACGGTATCAAGCATATCTCGATGCGTCTGCCGGATGCCTACCTGATGGCTGCCGAGATGGCTGCCTACTTGGGTGAGTTGGAGAAGGCGCAGGAGTACCTTTTGAAGGTGCGTGCACGTGCCTATAAGGGCAATGAGGCGATGGCTCAGGCTTATGTAAGCAAGCTCACGTTAGGTTCGGCCGTTGGTAACGACAACGCCGCTGTTGCCGACTGCAACACCGAGGGTACGATCATGAAGGCCATCATCGACGAGCGCGCTTTGGAGCTCGTGGGTGAGCAGATTCGTAAGCAGGATCTGATCCGTTGGGGTCTGTTGAAGATCAAGCTCGACGAGGCTGCTAAGGAGCTGGAGGATCTGGCCAAGATGCGTGGCGATTATGCCGCTTATGCTCCCTATGCTGTGGCGAAGGATGCCAAGGATAAGTCGGGCAAAGAGGTTTGGGGTACCTACCAGGCCTACCCGCTCTACTGGCGTCAGGTAGCCGGCGGTGTTGAGATCTTTGGTCTTGAGCCCGACCAAATTGGTGAGGCTCCGGCCGACTATACGGAGGCTGAGCCCAATGGCTGGTATGTGCAGGAGGATTATATCTCCGAGAAGAACTTCTGGATTGGCAACGAGGCTGCTGCGTCGTGGGGTGTTCCCGCTGACTACCGCTGGTCGGCCATCTACAAGAACTCCTACAACGATCCCTATCCGCGTTCGGTATGGCCCTTCTTCGATGTGGTTTTGACCTCGATGCAGGGTGCGATCGTGAATGACTATGGCTATTAATCGTTCGAATCGACAAATTTTGATACAACTATGAAAAAGATATTAAGAAGTTTGATGTTCGGACTGCTGTTGTGTGCAGGGGTGGTTTCCACCTCCTGCTCCAACGATCCGGACGCACCGATGGATACCATCCCCTATGACCGCGTGCTGACGCCGATGAACTTCTCGGCCGAGGTGGTGGCCAACAAGGGTACGGACATTACCTTCTCGTGGAGCTCGATGGAGAATGCCAATGGCTATGTACTCCAGCTCTTCGAGGCTGAGGATGAGCTCATTGTCCCGAACTATGACGAGGAGGTTCCCTATGCAGAGTATGAAGTAGCCAAGGACGAGATCCCCTATACGGTAGTGGGTCTGGAGGTTGACAAGACCTTCTGGGCACGTCTGCGTGCTACGAGCAACACGATCGGCGATTCGAAGTGGGCCGAGCTCACCGAGTCAGTTTCGACCTCCGCCGTGCGCGATGGTCTGGAGCCCTTCGTTGTGGAGCGCTTGACCAATGCCGTTACGATCGGTTGGGCCGATGCTGCCGATAAGATGGATCTCACCTCCGTACGCGTGGAGAAGGTGCAGCCTGCAGCGGGTGATGAGCCCCAGCTGCTGACCCTTACCGAGGAGCAGAAGTCGGCTGCCCAGGTAACCGTTGAGGGCCTGGAGGCTTGCAACAACTACAAGTTTACGCTTCTGTTTGGTAAATCGGGCCAGCGCGGTGTCGTAACCGCCTGGACGCGTCCTTCGACAGAGGGCTTCAACACGGTGAACACCGTTGAGGCTATCTACAACGCCATCAACGGCACGGTGGGCGACGTGAAGCTCTATGTGGAGTATAGCGAGACCCCCTATGACTTCTCGGCGCTGATTACTGATCCCGGTCTTGCGATCAGCTGCAACCTCACCCTTTTGGGTCAGACTACCGAAGATGGTAAGATGCCGCAGATCCTGCAGTTCGGTGTTCAGTTGGGCGCTGATGTAACTTCGATCCGTTTCGAGAACCTCTATATTGACGGTAACGGTGTGATTGGTCACCTGCTGGTGAACGAGAAGGCCATGCTCGATAAGATTGAGATTGTGAACTGCGAGATGGCCAATACGACCAAGGGTGTGATCTACACGAAGGAGGATAAGACATTCGTGGACGTTGTGGGTGCTCAGAAGTTCCTTATCAGCGGTACCTACATGCACGACATCAACCCCGTGGGTGCTACGGGAGGTGACTTTATCGACCTGCGTTCGGGTAGCTACCTCGATGTTGAGGTCGTAAACTCGACCTTCTACGCTTGCGCTCGTACCTTCTTGCGTACCTCGAATAAGGAGGATATGCTGAAGGTGAACAAGATCAATGTGAAGAACTGTACGTTCAACTATGTGGTGGCTACGAACACCTCGTCGAACAACAACGGTCTGCTGTATGCCGGCTTGGCTACCGGTATTACCGAGTTCAACTTCACCAACAGCGTGTTGCTTAATATGTACAACGATGCTGAGGGTACCGAGGCCGGTAAGGGTTGGGTGCGCATTGCACGTAACTCGAAGGATAGCTATGCTCCCGTATGCTCGGGCAATATCTACTACCGCTTAGGTGTTGACTTCTTCACCCCCGGATCCTACCAGTTGGGTACTGAGATTGTCTGCGACGAGGCCTACTGTTTGGCCGGTGGCGGTATGATCTTGGAGGAGGATCCTTGCGTGAACTCCGAGGCCGGTAAGCTCTATTTGGTGAACGGCATCATCGCAGCCAACAAGGCCGGTGACCCCCGTTGGTGGAACGCCAGCGAGCCCGTGGTGATTCGTCCTACCGAGCTCGAGGTGGTTACCGAGCCCAAGCTCTGGGACTTCACCGAGAAGACCATCTTCCAGACCGAGACGGTGGAGACCAACACGATTATTGACAACATCCGCATCTACGGCCCCGCTTCGATCAAGATGAACGAGGGTATTACCTTCTCGGCTGATGGTGTGATGGGAGCTACGCGTCCCGAGTCGGCTGCGCTCTATTTCCTGGCCGAGGGTTATGGTGCCGTAGTGGTTAAGATGGCCGACAATGGCTACAATGGCTCGGCTCAGGTGATTGCCGGTGGCGACCGCTACACGGTACAGGCCGATGGCGAGGCCCATAAGGTATTGCTTGGTGACCTCTCGGGTGTGAACGACATCGTCGTGCTGGCCGGTGCAGGTGTTACCATGCAGTCGGTAGAGTGGACGCAGGATCTTACGCCCGATACCACGGCTGCCAAGCTCAAGACCCCGGCTGTCACGTTCGATCCTTCGGCACTTGACGAGGGTACCGAGCAGGCCGTAACGGCTGCCTGGACGGCTGTGGAGAACGCCGAGACCTATGTGGTAACCTTCCGTGGTACCACTACCGAGCAGACCGATACCGCCTATACGCTGGATGCCGCTACGGTGGCTGCTATGCCCGTGGGTGAGTATGAGCTGACGGTGGTTGCCAAGCCCGTGGAGACTTCGTCGAAGTATCTCCCCTCGGAGGAGGGTAAGGCTACCTTCAAGGTGAAGAAGGTCGTGGTTGGTGGCGAGGTAACCCTCACGTGGGACTTTGCCAATGCAGGCTTCGATACCTATTACAACACGATTGGTACGGATAATAGCTTTACTTCCAGCGTAGTTTGGGAGGGCTTGACCATTGATGGTGGTGGTAAGACAATGAAGGTTGGTTCTGTGGATGAAACAACGCGTTATGTACAGCCCGGTGGTAAGGGTAAGGAGACTGAGCGTTTCTTCACCTTTGCGGCTCCCGCGGCAGGTACGCTGACTGTGCTGACGTCCAATACTGGTGGCTCGGAGGATGTAACCCGCATGGTAACCGTTAGCTTGGACGGTGCGGAGGTGGGTAGCCAGCCGGGTGGTTCACCCTCGAGCGGTCCCTACACAACCACCACGTTTGATATTGATGCGGCCGGTGTTGTGAAGATCTATCCTACGGGTAACGCCCTGCGTTTCTACAAGATCGAGTACACCTATATCTCGGCTGCTAAGCCCGAGCCTCTCTACTGGGGTGCTGAGGATCTCTCGGCCCTCTGGAAGGATGCTTTTGCCGGCAGCACCTCGGATATCAATGCAGCTGCTCTGGCTACGGCAACCCAGATCTCGGACATGACGATCAATGCCGATGGTTGGACTTACAAGGGTCTTGAGTTCATCCTGGGCGGCGGTAAATTTAAGTTCGGTGAGAACAACAACGCTGCCGGTGAAAAGGTGGCCCGCGTGCAGTATGGCGGTTCGGGTAGCACCGCTAAGCAGGTGATCGTATTCGAGGCTCCGGCCGGTGGTACCCTCTATGTGGAGGCTGCAAGCTCCTCGTCGAGCGAGGATCGCCCCTTGGCCGTTTCGATTGATGGTGGTACGGCTGCCGAGCAGACGATTACCAACGCCACGACGGTTCTCAAGTATGATTGCGCAGCTGCTGAGGCAGGCTCGAAGATCTATATCTACAGCGCCAAGGGCGGTATCAACGTCTTCTCGATCCGCTACGAGATGTAGTTGGTGAAATAAATGCCTATTTTGAGGAGCAGGAGCCATCCTGCTCCTCTTTTTTTGTGGTAAAAGGTGCATAGTCTTGAATTTATCACTACCTTTGTAGAATGAAACTCACCTTTCTTGGAACAGGAACTTCGCAAGGCGTGCCCGTTATCGGGTGCTACTGTAAGGTTTGTCGCTCGGAGGACAGCCGCGACAAACGACTCCGTACGGCGGCTCTACTGGAGGTCGATGGGGTGAGAATCTGTATTGATGCCGGCCCCGATTTCCGACAGCAGATGTTGCGCGTCGGGATTACCTACCTCGATGCCCTCCTTCTGACCCACGAGCACAAGGATCATACGGGCGGTATCGACGATTTGAGGGCCTTTAATTTCATTGACTATCCCACCATTCATTGCGTTCCCATCTATGGGACACACACCACCTTGGAGACGGTTCGGCGTGACTATGCCTACGCCTTTGAGGCGGTGCGTTACCGCGGAGTGCCGGAGATAGAACTCATCACCATCACCCCGTCAAGGCCCTTTCGCCTTAACGGGATCGAGATCATCCCCATTGAGGGAAGCCACTCTGATCGCTTTCGCGTGACGGGCTATCGCATCGGGAAGTTGGCATACCTCACCGATTTCAGTGCCATAGCACCCGATCAGGAGGCCAAACTAAAGGGGGTGGAGTGCCTGGTGGTCAATGCCCTGCGTAAGCGGAAACATGATTCACACTTCTCGCTTCCCGAGGCGCTCGACCTGATTCGACGCGTCGCTCCCCAAAAGGCCTATCTGACCCACCACTCCCACGAGATGGGCTGCTATGCCGATTTGGAAAAGGAGCTTCCCGAGGGGGTATTTTCGGCCTACGACGGCCTGCAAATAGAGATCGAAAACAAATAACAATAGCATGAAGAGATTTGACAATAAAGTAGTTGTGGTGACGGGTGCGTCGTCGGGAATTGGCGAGGCCCTGGCCCGTGAATTTGCGGCGCGGGGTGCCAAGGTGGTGCTCGCGGCTCGTTCGCTCGATAAACTCGAGGTGATCACCTCGGAGATCAAGGCCACGGGCGCCGAGGCCATCTGCTGTGCCTGTGACGTAGTGAAGGAGGAGGAGTGCAAGCAGATGATTCAGGCCGCTGTCGATGCCTTCGGTGGGGTAGATGTCCTGATCTGCAATGCCGGCCTCTCAATGCGTGCCCTCTTCGACGAGGTCGACCTCTCGGTGCTCCACCGCCTGATGGATGTCAACTTCTGGGGTACGGTCAACTGTTGCAAATATGCCCTGCCCTATCTTCAGAAGGCCAAGGGCTCGATTGTCGGGATCTCGTCGGTAGCCGGTCTGCACGGTCTGCCCGGCCGCACCGGATACTCCGCCTCGAAGTATG
>CAZRJU010000075.1:0-8316 GCA_964600455.1 uncultured Alistipes sp.
GGTACAGATCCTCGACATCAACAACGGTGAGCGCTTTGAGACCTACATCATCAAGGGAGAGCGCAACAGCGGCTGCATCTGCCTGAACGGAGCTGCCGCCCGCAAGGTACAGGTGGGCGACGTGGTAATCATCTGCTCCTATGCCCTGATGGAGTTCGAGGATGCCAAGGAGTTCAAACCCTGGATCGTATTCCCCGACACGGCCACCAACCGCCTGATCAAGTAGCGACGTCGCAACCGACAATAAAAGAGCGAGGAGATGCCCGAAAGCATCTCCTCTCGCTTTTTGTATATCGGCATCCGGCTTTCTACTCGGCAATTGGGTCGATAATCGTAATGGTAAACTCCTTTACGTCGCGGCTCTGGTCGATATAGTTGCCGGCCGTTGCAACAAAGGTTACCGTATAGGTGCCCGGCTCCAGGAAGGTGTAGTCGTAGTGGTCGAGCGTCTGCGAAAGGTTCTTGATGCTGACACCCGTATCGGGCTCAATGAGGTTAAGGGCCGTCGGGGTCGAGATCACCCAACAATCAATGGCGTAGGGAAGCGTGCTTGCGTTGGCTGGATCATACGCCTTGCAGCCCGTGAGGACAAACTCCGTGGTCAGGAGGCCCGAGTTGCCCGTATAGCGCATCGAGTAGGGCACCGAGTTCTCGGTGGTCAGGATATAGCGCTCACCGGCCTTCTCCTCGTTCATGGCAAAGGGGATGTAGTTGAGCTGTTGGCTGTGGATCTTTACAGGATCGTATCCGGCAAACTGCACCTCGACATTCGAACTAACCCAGTAGTTGCGCTGCGTAACCTCATAAGAGCCGGTACTCCAGTGCAGGGCTACAGCAAAGTTATCGGCCAGGTCGGTTACATCGAGTTGCGTGGTCGTCCATACCGTATTCTCCGTCGGGTCATTCAACTCGAGTTTTGTCCACCCCTCCAGATCGCCTTCGGGCGTAAGCATCGATTCGATCAGGGCCAAGTCGGCAGCCTCATCCGTTCCACTCAGCCCCCCCTGAAACCGGTTGGTTACATAGGCCGTCATCGAGGGTTTACCGCTTCGGGCATTGAGTTGCAGGGTAAACAGGCAGTTCTGAATATCCTCGGGGTTAACCTCCGTGCGATCACGGAAGCGATATTCGTGGCCGATCTCCCCGCTAAAAAAGAGCAGGTAGTCGGCATTGCCCGTAAAATCGAAGCGCACGGGATCGCCCACCAGATAGGTGTTCGAGGAGGAGAGGGTTACCCCGAAGTCGATCTCCTCATAGATTTCGTCGTGTTCGCAAGCGGCCACGGCAAGTGCCGCCATCAGCATAAAAAGATATCTCTTCATAGTTTTCATATCATTGGAGGGTTACCACATGGGGTGCTGCTTCAAAGCGGTGTTCACACCGAGTTCCTTGGTCGGGATGGGGAGGTAGATGTGCTTCTCCTGCACGCTGTTGGCGGTCTGGAGGGCATAGCCGGCCAGCGTATTTCCGGCCTCCCAGCGGGTATCGGCCGTCTGCTGGTTATAGCCGTGCATTGCCTCTACGAAGATACCCCAACGAATCAGGTCATACTTACGCAACGCCTCGAAACAGAGCTCACGGCCGCGCTCGTTGCGGATCAACTCACGCAAGGCCTCACGCGTAGCATACTCGGCATAGGGACGCGTAGCCACACCGGCACGATCGCGCACCTGCTTTACGTAGCCCCAAAGCTCCTCGCTCGGGCCCTCGGCCTCGTTCATCGCCTCGGCATACATCAAAAGCACATCCGAGTAGCGCAGGATCGGGAAGTTGATCCCCGTGTAGAGGTTCTTGGCATTCATCACGCCCTCCAACTCGCTCTCTCGACGCCACTTACCGCAGTTGCGGATACCGACTGCCACGGTAGGATCGGAAAAGGTCGTTACCTTGTTATAGATGTAAGGTGTTCTATCCTTGCTGGCCGTGTAGCTCACACCATCCACCGAACCTCCCTTGTAATTATAGGGCGGGAGGTTCCACTCCTGGCGGCTGTCCGTGATCACGTCGAGTTTTGTCTCTTCGTCCGTGCGATCGTCGGCCCAATAGAGATCCCACAACTTCAGCGAACCGTTATACTGGGCATAGGAGTAGTTGCAACTCCAAGTCGAGAAGTCGCTCTCGCTGCTGGAGCTCTGCAAACCGATCAAATCGCCAATACGGCCATTCGACCAACTGTCGGCCGAGGTACGGTTGCCCAAGAAATCGGCCTCCCACATCGACTCGTTAAACTCCTTGTCGTAGGTATCGGTAATCATGTTCTTAAAGACCATCGCATAGTCGGGATTCAGGGTGTGCAGATTGCTGTCGATCACCACCTTTGCCCACGAAGCAGCCTTAGCGAAGAGTTCGCTCTTGTTCTCCAGGGCAACCGTTTCACCGGCCATAAAGAGGTAGACGCGGGCCAACATGCCGGCTGCCGTGGTCTGCACCACGCGCGAGGGGGCATTCTCCAAGGTGGCGGGCAGCGATGCATAGCACTCCTCCATCTCCTTGGCACACCACGTGAGCACTTCGGCCTGCGGCGTTGCGGCAATATTCACCTCCTCGGGATCGGGCGAGAGGGTGGGACGCTCACGCAAGGGGACATCCCCCCAAGCCTGGGCCAAGAGGAAGTGGAAGAAGGCGCGCAGGAAACGAGCCTCCTGATAGTAGAGATCGTCGGGATCAAAAGCCGAGTTCTCGACGGCCAACATAAACTCGTTGGCATTCTTAATGCCGGCATAGAGCATACGCCAGGCACTCAGCACATCGGCATCCGAGGCGTTGTGGTTATACCAATAGACCGACGAGGTGTTGTGGGGACGGTTCTGGTAGCAGAGGTCGTCCGTGTTGGAGATCGGGAGCGAGTAGCAACGTCCGTAGAGCTCCTCGTTGTTGATCGCTCCATAGACACCGGCCAGGCCGTAGAGCAACTCCGACTCATTCTGGTAGTAGGTATCGCTGCAAATCACCTGAGGCTCCTCGTCCAAGATCGAGCATCCGCCCACGGCGAACAGCAGAAGCAGCGAAAAGGTATTTAAAAGGGTTCTTTTCATAATATTCTCGATGTGTTTGCAGGGTTGTTAGAAAGTAAGGTTTATACCGGCCGTCACACCCATCGAACGGGGATAAGCCGACCAATCGAATCCGGGAGTAAGCACCGACTCACGGGTCGAAACCTCGGGATCGGGACCGCTGTAACCGGTAATGGTCCACACGTTGTCGACCGTTACATAGATGCGGAAAGCCGACATATGCATCTTACGCAGCAGCTTCGAGGGGAAGTTATAACCCAACGAAATAGATCTCAGACGCAAGAAGGAGCCATCCTCCACCACGCGCGAGGAGTAGACCTGCGTACCGTTGGCATAGGCACGGGGAATATCGCTCGTGGGGTTGGTGGCGGCATTGAAACGGTTGACATAGCTGGAGAGTTGGTTGAGCTCACGCGAAGAGCCGCTCTCGAAAATCAAACGGTTGGCATTGAGCACGTCGTTGCCATAGCTCCACGAGAAGAAGAAGTTCAAATCGAAATTCTTCCACGAAAGCGTGTTGTTGAAACCTCCCGTATGGAGCGGCTGACCGCAACCAATGATCGTACGGTCGTCGTCGGTAATCACGCCGTCGCCATTGATATCGAGATACTTGGCATCACCGGGCTGGATCTGATCGCGCGAATACTGCGACATGTAAGGAATACCCTCCTGCAGAAGGCCTGCCTCGTTAAACTCTTCGTTCTTGTAGGTACCCAGATAGAGGAAACCATACATCAGCCCCGTAGGCTTACCCACCTGCGAGATGTAGGGATACTGACCATTGAACTTATTGTCCCAAATAATGGGGTTGGGCATCAAGGTATTCTCACCCGTATTCAGGGCGCGAATCTCATTGCGGTTCAGGGCGATATTGAACGAGGTCGTCCACTGGAAGTTGCGGCTCTTCACGTTGACCGTCTCGAGGGTAAATTCCCAACCCTGGTTACGGATCTTACCGATGTTGACCATGGCCGACTGATAACCCGACGAGATGGGCATCGTGGCATTGAGCAACAGGTCGTCGGTATCCTTCAGGTACCAATCGGCCGTAACACGGATGCGATCCTCAAAAAAGCCCAAGTCCAAACCTACGTCATACTGCGTCGTGGTCTCCCACATCAGCTTTTCGTTGGCCATGTTCGAGGGGTAGTAGCCCGAGGTGTTCTGGCCTCCGAAGACATAGTCGAAGGAGTTGGTACTACCGGGCGTCGTCGCGATTTGAGCATAGAAGTCGTAGGGGGTTGTCGTGCGGTTGTTACCCGTCTTACCCCACGAGGCACGCAACTTACCGTTCGAGAGCCACTTCGAGTCCTTAAAGAGGTTCTCGCGGTTGAAGTTCCACGAAGCACCGGCCGAGGGGAAGTAACCAAAGCGATTATCCTCGGGGAACTTCGACGAACCGTCGGCACGGAACGAGAAGGTGAAGTAGTACTTGTAGCGGAAGTTGTAGTTCACGCGGGCCAGGAACGACATCATCGTCCAGTTGCGGCGCCAAGGGGTTACCACCTGGTAGCTACCCGTGTGCAGGCCGGCCAGACCGAGCGTCTCGTTCGTAAGCTGCGTGGCAGCCACACCATCGTAGCCCGACTTCTGGCCCTGGAAGGTTACACCACCCAGAAAATCGAGGTTGTGGCTACGCCCCAGGCGACGCTTATAGGTCAACGTATTCTCGTTGAGCCAGGTGGCCTGATCGGTCCAGTAGATGGCGCCGTTCACCCCCTTACCCGAAGGCGAATTGGGGTTACCCGTGTAGGTACGCGAGTTGTTGAACTCCTCGCGGCGACGTTTGTTCATCACATAACCACCCGTCACCTTCAATTTCAGGTCGGGGATAATCGTCCAGGTCAGGGCCGCATTGGCCGAGAGGTAATCGATAATGGTTTTGCGATACTCCTCACGCACCGTAACCGAGGGGTTGAAACGGTAGTCGTTGTTACCGGCTACGGCCTCATCCGTGAGCTCCGAATCGAGATCCTCATCCAGAGTCCCCAGCGGGCGGATCGGGCGATAGCCCCAGGTCGAGTAGATCAACCAACCCGACGACGAAGAGGAGGCCTGTGCATCGGTCGGCGTCACACCGCTGGTGACGTTACGCGAATAGTTGGCATTGAGGTTGAAGATCAACTTCTGCTTCACGATCGGGAGCGTGAAGTTGAACTTACCCTGATAACGCTGGAAGTTCGAGCGCTCGATAATACCATCCTGATCTAAGGCCGAGAAGCTGGCATTATAACGCATGCCATCCTTACCGCCCGAGATCGAGACATGGTAGTTCTGCGTGAAGGAGGTACGGTAGATCTCCTCCTGTTTATCCGAACCGGTCAGGCCGCGATAATCCTCCAGGGTGTAGTTCAATCCGGTAACCGGGTCGATTTCGGACATATAGGGGTTGGTCGATCCCGACAATTCACACATCTCGGTCTGCAGGGCCACAAACTCATAGGGGCTCATCAGGTCGATCTTGTTGGCAATGTGGTTCATCGTTACCGACGCATTGAAGGTAACCTTCGGGGTACCCTCCTGGCCGCGCTTGGTGGTGATCACGACCACACCGTTGGCACCACGGGCACCATAGATGGCCGTAGCCGAGGCATCCTTCAGCACATCCATCGACTCGATATCGCTCGGGTTGAGCGAGGTTGCCATCGAGCTCTCCATCGGGAATCCATCCACAATAAAGAGCGGTGAAGAACTCTGCGTGAGGGAGTTGTTACCACGAATCGTGATGCGGGCCTCCTGACCCAAAGCACCGTCACCCGTAGTTACAACCACACCGGCCACGCGGCCCGTCAAGGCCTGGTCGAAGGTCGTTACCGTAGCCTTCATCATATCCTCCATATCGACCTTGGCCACCGATCCGGTCAGGTCGCGGCGGGTTACCGTACCATAACCCACACTGACCACCTCCACGGCGGAGATCGAGGTGGTCTCCTCACTCATCTTGACATTAACCACCGTGCGCGTACCGACACGCTCCTCCACGGTAGTGTAGCCCAGATAGCTGAAGACGAGCGTCTCGGTCGAGGCGGCCCCGATGGTATAGTTACCGTTCAGGTCGCTCGAAACACCGCGCGTTGTCCCCTTCACCAGAACCGTTACTCCGATCAACGGCTCGCCGTTCGAGTCGACAACACGACCCGTAACATGCGTTTGTGCCTGCAAACCCACCCCCCAAAGCAGGGCCGTAAGCAGCACAAAGGCTTTCAGTAGATGTTTTTTCATGCAGTAAGAGTTTTATATTATTTTGCTTTCAATCTCAAATCCACGGGGCGGCCATGGCGACAAGTAACCTTCAGGCGGGTAAGTCCCTCCTCATAAAGCACCTCAACCCCCTCAACCGGCTCAACCGGCTCCCAAAGGCCGGCCAAAACCACCTGCTTGAGGAGCGGTTGCGACTCCTGACGCGTTGTATAGCCCTTCTCGGTAATCCCCAGATCGGGCGTACAAACGCTCATCACCCACTCACCGCGCTCGGCATCGTGGCGCTCCATGAAGATCGTCTCTTTGTCGATGGAGCGTACCTCGCCCGTCGAGGTGTAGGGTTCCCAGCAGACATAGCCCGTGATGGCCGACTCCAGGTCGCGCACCACATGGGCGATGCTATCCTGTTGCAGCACCTCGTAGGTGTCACGCTTATAGAACTTGTTGACCTGCTTCGAAGAGGGTTGCACATAGAGGGCATACTCGTAAGAGGCCTCCTGCGGGGCGAAGCCATGGGAGATATAGGCCGTAGCGAAGCGGCCGCTCTCCATCTTGCGGGTCTTGTCGTCGGGCGACTCCTGATCGCGCTTGATCAGTACCAAGTTCTTTGCCCCCTTCACCACATAGTAGTTTCCCTTCGTATCGGAGAGCATCACGCGATCTACCCCCGTCAACTCGCGCTGCAAGGGGAAGTCGGTCAGGCGCTCGGAGGCAAACTCGATCTCCTCATAGGGATCCTCCAGAGCCAACTGATAGAGGATCGTCTCGGTAGGATAGTTCGTATTGTTGTTGGTAATGTTGCTTCCGAGGAATACCAGGCGGTTCTCGAAACAGAAGACCGACTTGCGGGCTCGGGCACCGGCCGTAAAGCGTTCACGCTCCTTCTCCACAAATTGGAAGGCCAACACACCGTTGCGCCCCTCCAGGGCACTCACGCCCGAGAAACGCTCCGGATTGCGCTCCATCAAGGTTCCGGGCAGCGGACTTTCAAGCAACTCGAAGGGGAGATGAATGGTCGTGGCTCCGGGCGGGCGGTTCCAGTCCCAGCCCTCCTGCGTGAAGCCGCTGTTGAAGGCCGAGATGGGTGATCCCGAACCGATCACCTGCACCGTACCATAGCTCTGGTAGCGGCCATAACGGTTATCGCGCGTGTAGATCTCCGAGCCCCAAACATCGCTGTTGTACCCCTTGAGCGTTACCATCCAGTTGCCGCGGCGGTGAATACCCACCGCACCATAGTTCAGCACGATAAAGCCTTCGGGTTTCTCGTTGGCCACAATGCCTTCGCCCTTGAAGAGGCCCGTAAGGCGCTTATCGGAGCCCTTCAGGCGGATCCAGGCGCCGGCCAAATCGGGATCATACTTCCGACCCGAACCCGTCAGGTCTCCCTGCAGAGCCAAGTAGCCGAAGGCATTGACATCGGGATCGGGAATACGGCCCACCTTGCTCAAGGGATGACGACCCGCCACGCCCAATCCCCAGGTATGGGTGTTAGTATAGGCATCCATCGTCAGGAGGGCATGCTTAAAGCAGCGACGCGCCTCCGCTTCGAGTGCAAACTCCGTGTCGGCCGTGATCTTACAGAAGTAACCGATGGCGGCAAAAGCGCCGGTCGTATAGTTGGGATAGTGGCCGCCGTGGTGGAAGGTCGTACCGTCAACCTTGATACCGCCAATCGTGCCGGGCGTGTAGTGGAGTGAGCCCGAGAGCCAACGGCTCAGGCCCTTCATATAGCGCAACACATCGGCCTTATCGGGCTGCATCATGGCGCTGATCACCTGCGTAAGCAGGAGCGTATGCCAACTATCGAGCAACTCGTCGCGACCGTACTGATAGGGGCGGCGACTCTCGGCCAAACCGCTCCAATAGGTCAATACACGCACATACTCCTCCAGACAGCCGCGCGCCTTCACCTCCTCGCGCAGAAGCCACATGGCATGATACAGACGACGGATGTTGTAGCCGTAGTGGTGGTTGGTACCCATACCGCTACCATAGGCCAGACCCTGCTCGATGGCGTGGTCGAAGGCCAGGAAGAACTTATCGAGGTGCTGTTTGCTGCCGTTCAGGTGGTAGTCCAAAGCGAAGGCGTAGCACATGT
>CAZRJU010000076.1:0-7992 GCA_964600455.1 uncultured Alistipes sp.
AATTTGTATTTAGTAATTTAACCGCTACCTTGCAAAATTTATCGCATCAGTAGTAATTCTAAATTCAAAATTAAGCAATTTTTTGCTTTTCTGCGGTTGGCACTGTAGTTCAAAATTACTTTACGGGGAGGAAAAAAAGAGCCGGATGGGTAGGCACTACGTCTACATCCATCCGGCCCGTGTGAGAGCAAGTTGCCCTAAAATTAGAAGTTCTCCTGCATGTTGTGATATACATTCACCACATCGTCATCCTCCTCCAGACGCTCAACGAGCTTCTCGATAGCCTCACGACCGGCCTCGTCGAGCTCCTTGTAGTCGGTGGGGATACGGGCACCCTCACCCGATACGATCTCATAGCCCTGATCGTCGAGCCACTTCTGGATAGCACCGAAGGACTCGTAGGGGGCCTCAACCGAAATAGTGGTCTCGTCCTCGGGAGCGAACTCGTCAACCCCCAGGTCGATCATCTCGAGCTCCATCTCCTCGCGGTCAACCTCGGCCGGAGCGTGGAACTTGAAGATGCATTTGTGCTCGAACATAAAGGCCACGCTGCCCGAGTTACCGAGCTGGCCGCCACAACGGCTGAAGTGCATGCGGATATTGGCCACCGTACGGTTGGTATTATCGGTTGCGGTCTCCACCAGGAAAGCGATACCGTGGGCACCATAGCCTTCGTATACCACCTCCTTGTAGTCGGTCGTATCCTTCGAGGTGGCACGCTTGATGGCGCGCTCCACATTCTCCTTGGGCATATTCTCGGCCTTGGCATTCTGCATCAAGATACGCAGACGGGTATTGGCCGAAGGGTCGGGACCACCGGCCTTCACGGCGATCTCGATCTCCTTACCGATTTTGGTAAAGGTACGGGCCATATTGCCCCAACGTTTCAGTTTTCTGGCTTTGCGATACTCAAATGCTCTTCCCATGTGATTAGTATGTTTTTCGTTTTTAGTCTTTTTCGCGGCCACAAATGTACAAAAATTTTACGATTCTCTTCGAGCGTGCCGCAGATAATTTGAATGTTTGAATAAAAAAGTTAACTTTGTCCTCGCTAACGGATGATTTTAGGATGAAGAGACGACTGATATTTTTGACCAACGATGATGGTTACTCGTCACGCGGCATGGAGGCAATGATTGCGCTGGCACGCCGTTTCGGCGATGTGTTGGTAGTGGCTCCCGAGGAGCCGCAGAGCGGTATGAGCCAGGCATTTACGATGTCGCGCCCACTCTTTCTGCGCAAGGTGCGCGAAGAGGAGGGGTTGCGTGTCTATGCCTTCAGCGGTACGCCGGTGGATTGTGTAAAGATGGCCTTCGACCACCTGCTTGAGGGACGACGGGCCGACCTGGTACTCTCGGGCATCAACCACGGCTCGAATGCCGCCACCAACGTACTCTATTCGGGCACGATGGGAGCAGCCATCGAGGGTAGCTTCTACGGTTGCCCTTCGGTCGGGATTTCGGTGGATGACCACTCGCCCGATGCCGACTTTGAGGGGGCGGTGCGTTATGGCGAAGTGATCCTGCGGGCCCTCTTCGAGGCCGAAGTCGCCACGCCGCTCTGCTTGAACGTCAACCTGCCGGCCATTCCGGCCGACGAGCTCAAGGGCATACGCCTCGCACGTCAGGCTGCCGGTTATTGGCGTGAGCGCTTTGTCCCGAATCGGGATCCGCGCGGCAGGGAGTACTACTGGCTCACGGGCGAGTTTATCAACTTGGAGCCCGAGGCCGAGGATACTGACGAGTGGGCCATGAAGCATGGCTATGTAGCGGTGGTTCCCGTGCAGGTGGATATGACCGATCACCGGCGCATGGAGGAGCTCAAGGCGCTGTTTTAATCATTTGACCCGTAAAGAAGCCGAAAGATGATCCTCAAGATTCTGCTTATCCTGACCATTGTATTTCAGTTGGTAGCCTCGGTCTATGCCGTGCGTCTGATCCGCAAGACCCGCTACAACTCGATCTGGATCCTCTTTATTCTGGGCTTCTACCTCCTCTCGGCCGAACGCATCCTGCAACTCTTCTGGGTTGAAGGCAAGGAGTTGCCGATTGATATTACCGTATGGATCGGGATTGTCGTCTCGGTGGCCCTCTCGATCTCGATGATGTATGCCCACAAATTGGTAAACCATGTGGATCGCATGGAACGTCATCGCCGATTGGTGGATCGTCGGATTCTGACCTCGGTACTCCGGGCCGAGGAGCGTTCCCGCTCACAGGTAGCCAAGGAGTTGCACGATGGCTTGGGGCCCCTGCTCTCCTCGGCCAAGATGTCCATCTCGGCCCTCTCGCGCAAGGAGATGGATGCCAAGGAGGAGGCCATTCTCTCGAACATGGCCTATGTGATCGACGAGGCAATACACTCCGTGCGCGAGATCTCGAACAACATGTCGCCCCACGTGTTGGTGGACTTCGGTCTGGCCCGCGGAATCCGCACCTTTATCGAGCGCTGCGCCTCGATTCACCACGCCGAGATCAACTTCCAGACCAACCTGCGCGAGGAGCGCTTCGATAAGGATGTGGAGGTGATTCTCTACCGCGTGGTCTGCGAATTGATCCACAACTCGATCAAGCATGCCAACTGTCACAAGATCAACCTCTTACTGCACGGCAACGAGAAGCACTTACGATTAGAATACACGGACGACGGGCGCGGATTCAATCCCCACGGGTTGATGGATTCGGGCATGGGGCTCTCCAACATTCACTCGCGCATCCACTCACTGGGTGGCGATCTGCACATCAGCAGTCTCCCCAATCAGGGGATGCGGGCCGAGGTAAACGTACGCTTTCCTATTCACCCATCGAATTAACCGTAACACTATGGAATATCGGATTATTTTGGTTGATGACCATGCCCTCTTTCGCGGAGGATTGAAGGGACTTTTAGAGCAGGTTGGCCCTTGTCGTGTAGTGGCTGAGGCCGCCTCGGGCGAGGAGTTTTTAGCCTTGATGCCCACCACCGAGTGTGATGTGGTCTTTATGGATATCTCGATGCCCGGCATGGATGGGGCTGAGACCACGCGTCGTGCCCTGGAGATGCGGCCCGATCTGCGCATCGTGACGCTCTCGATGTTTGGCGACGAGCACTACTATACCCGCATGGTCGAGGCCGGAGCTTGCGGCTTTCTGCTAAAGGATTCGGCTATTGACGAGGTGCTGGAGGCGATCTATGCCGTCAGCGAAGGGGGTAGTTACTTCTCCGAAAGGCTGCTCTCGTCACTCTCGTCGCATCTGCGCGGCAGTTCGACCATCCCGAGCGAAGAGAGCCTCTCGGCCCGCGAATTGGAGATTCTGGTAGCGGTCTGCCGCGGCTGCTCGAATCAGGAGATCGCCGACGAACTCTTCATCTCGAAACGCACCGTAGACAAGCACCGCGCCAACATCCTCGAAAAGACCGGCTGCAAGAATACCGCCAACTTAGTGGTCTACGCCATTCGCAACGGACTGGTCGAGATCTAAAAACGCCGAAAATACTCCCCCTTCAGGAAGCACTGCGGGCAGTAGGGATCCCGAAAAAGCTCCTCGCAGAGATAGCCGCAACGCGGACAGACCAAGTAGTGGGTTGTGGCGGCATCCTCTACCGACAGATAGCTCTTCAGCAGACGGCGACGGCGGTTGTCGGCTGCGGCATGGCGAATCAACAGCCGGGCCGCATAGCGGTTCCCCTCCCGGATCACCCGTTCGATCTCCGCCCGTTCACCCTCTCGGGAGCGCAGGCGTGTGGGGAGCATTGCCTCCTGCAGGTTATGGGCTGTGGATTGGATGCTGACATAAAGCGTTGTGGGCGGATGATAGCTCCCACCCAGTTGCAGGATCGCCTCCACGAAACGCAACTCATACACCTGTTCCGAGTAGCAGAGGGCTTGAAAGAGCCGCTCAGCCCCCAAAAATCCTTCATCGGCGGCACGCCTTGCTGCTCGGGCATACTGCTCGGCCCCCTCCTGGCAGGAGCGGGCTCCGGCATCGAGTTGCAGCAGGCTCTCCCGGAACTCTCCCCTTGCATCCCGCCTTTGGCAGGCACAAAGCAGTAGCAGCAACAGGAGCATCATCCAACACTTCTTCATCCTCTTTTTTTATCTCCGTGCACACACATTTAGTGCCCAAATTCACCCCTGGTCATTCCTCAGCCAAAAAAAGTGATCTTTTTTTTGCGTGTTTGGTATAGATTATATATATTTGTGCACCCGATCCTTAAAATTTCACAATCGGGCAGGATACTATGAAAAAGATTTGGAATATTGTTTTGATGGCCACGGTTGCCCTTTTCGCTTGCAACTGCGGTGGTGGTGATGACTCTAAGGATGGGCCCAGCCCCGATCCCGGCCCCGACAATGGTGAGGTTGCGGTAAAGAAGGCCAATGTTGTCGGCCAGTGGAAGTTGACCGCTTGGTCGGAGGATGGTGTGAAGGATAACGCCAACTTCCCCGACGAGACCCATACCGTTTATGCCGAGTTCTACAACAACGGCACCTTCAAGTTCTATCAGCAGAATATCAACTTCCAGGGCGTAGTGCTCTTCGAGGGCAACTTCACGCTCAACGAGAGCACGAAGACCTTAGCCGGTATTTATAGCGACGGTGAGAATTGGGGATCGAACTACACGATCACGAAGCTCACCGCAGAGACGATGACCCTGGTTGTAGAGAACGGTTCGGAGAGAAGTGTCTACACCAAGGAGCAGATTCCCGCTTTGATCATCGAATCGGCTCGTCCGCTCGAGGAGGTTCGCAGCGTAGAGATTCCCCGTTTCTTCTAAACAAGGAAGGAAAAGGTTTAAGATTAGGGTACTCCCCTGCTTCAAATAAGACAAATAAAAATCCGCTCTCTCGAGCGGATTTTTATTTGCTTGGGCCCGACCCTAAAGACGAGCCTTGATCGCCTTCGAAGCCTCCTCATAACCGGGCTTGTCCAACAAGGCAAACATATTCTTCTTGTAAGCCTCCACACCGGGCTGATCAAAGGGATTCACACCCAAAATGTAGCCGCTGATACCGCAAGCCTTCTCGAAGAAGTAGAGCAATGCTCCAATCGTGTAGGCATCAATGCGCTCAATCTCAATGCGCAGATTGGGAACCCCGCCATCCACGTGAGCGAGCTGAACGCCCAACTCGGCCATGCGATTCACCTCCGAGATGCGCTTACCGGCCAGGAAGTTCAGACCATCGAGATTCTCCTCGTCAGCCTCAATAACCACCTTGCGATCGGGATTGGCCACCGAAATCACCGTCTCGAAGAGCGTACGCTCGCCCTCCTGAATATACTGACCCATCGAGTGAAGATCGGCCGTGAGGGTTACGCTGGCAGGGAAGATTCCCTTACCCTCCTTGCCCTCCGACTCGCCGTAGAGTTGCTTCCACCACTCGGCAATATACTGCAACTTGGGCTCATAGGAGGCCAAAATCTCCACCTTCTTGCCATCGGCATAGAGCATATTGCGTACCGCAGCATAGATCGCAGCGGGATTCTCGGCATAGGGGACATCGGCCGACGTAGCCTCCGCCATATCCTGTGCACCCTTCACCAAAGCCTCTACATCCACACCGGCAACGGCCAATGGCAGAAGGCCCACGGGGGTCAGCACCGAGAATCGGCCACCTACATCATCGGGGATAACAAAGGTGGGATAGCCCTCGTTGGTCGAGAGGGTCTTCAAAGCGCCACGTGCACGATCCGTAATGGCCACGATACGCTCGGCGGCCTCCTGCTTGCCGTAACGGCTCTCGATCTCAGCCTTGATCAGGCGGAAGGCGATGGCCGGCTCTGTCGTCGTACCCGACTTCGAGATCACGATGGCGGCAATCGAGTACTCCTTGACGGCCTCCAAGAGCTCGGCCGTGTAGTCCTCCGAAATATTCTGGCCGGCGAAGAGCACAATGGGCTCATCCTGCTGTTTCTTAAGGAGCTTGAACGAGTTGCTCATTGCCTCGACAACAGCCTTGGCACCCAGGTAGGAGCCGCCAATGCCGATGCAGATGATCACCTCAGCCTTATCGCGCAGACGCTTTGCCTGAAATTTAATCTCCTCCAACTCGGCCGACGTGATCGACGAAGGGAGATTCACCCAACCCAGAAAGTCGTTACCGGCCCCCTGCTTGGTGTGGAGCAGACGGTTGGCCGCCTCGGCCTTCTGCTGCATCTCGACGGGCACCGAAACGCCCGACTTTCTCATGTCTAATTGAATTGCTTTCATTATGCTGTTTTTAGATAAGTTTTGACGTCAGATTACGCATCGACTTGCGGGCCGAAGCGCCCTTATAGAGCACCTGATAGACCATGTCGGCAATCGGCATATCGACCCGGTGTCGGAGGTTGAGATGGCGGATGCAGTCGGCAGCAAAGTAGCCCTCAGCCACCATCGTCATCTCATTCAGAGCACTCTTCACCGAGCAGCCGCGCCCGATCAGGTTGCCCAAGCGACGGTTGCGGCTATAGACCGAATAGCAGGTAACCAGCAGATCACCCAGGTAGGCCGAGGCGAGTGTGTTGCGCTCCTGCGGAGCACTCTCGTTGAGGAATCGGCTCATCTCCATCGCACAATTCGAGATCAAGACGGCCAGGAAGTTATCGCCATACCCCAACCCGGCAGCGATACCCACCGAGAGGGCATAGATGTTTTTGAGTACGGTGGCGTACTCCACGCCGTAGAGATCGGTCGAGTAGGAGAGTTTCACATAGGGGGTCGAGAAGTGCTCGCCCAGACGCAAGGCGTTTTCATGCTCGGTGCAGACCACCGTCAGGTAACTCAAGCGTTCGAGAGCCACCTCCTCGGCATGCGACGGGCCCGTGATGATGCCCAGTTGTCCGAGGCTCAGGTCGTAGCTGTCGCGCAGATATTCGACCACTGTTTTCCAGTCATCGGGAATGATCCCCTTAACGGCCGATACCACAAACTTCTCTTTGAGGGAGACCGTGAGGGGAGCCAAGAAGGATTTCAGGTAGGCCGACGGAGCAGCCAAGACAACAATATCGGCCGCATCGACCACCTCATTCAGGTCGTCGGAGGGTTTAATACGCGAGGTATCAAACTCAATATCTTGCAGATAGCGGGCATTGCAGCCCTCCGTACGGAGCGACTCCAGCACTTCGGCATTGCGGACATACCACCCCACCTCCACGGCTCGTTCGGTGAGTACCTTTACCAGGGCTGTGGCCCAGCTTCCATAGCCGATCACGGCACATTTGGCTCCACTTTTAATCTTAAATTCCATCCTGTTTTCTCGCCTGAGCGTTTGGTTTCAATGGACAAATATATAAATTTTTTTTCTATTTTCACCTTTTCGCCGCCGCCTTTTCACCCTGCGGCACCATTACCAAGCGGAGCGCCAAACCGGAATGAAAATTTTGCTTATTTTTTACCCGAAAATTTGCATAAATATTCTTTTCTTTTTGCTACCTTTGCACGTGATTATCCCCTAAAGAAAAAGGGGGCCCGAGAGGCCGACGGGAGGAGCATCCGAAGGAGTTTTTCAAGATGCTGATTTATGGCCGTTTAGCAAAAGAATATTACAAAGAACAACGCAAGTATATGGGTATTTTTTCATTGACACAGGAGTTGGCGATTGACCTCGGAACGGCCAATACGCTGATCATCTATAACGACAAGGTGGTCGTTGACGAACCTTCGATTGTGGCCCTGAACGTTCACTCCGGGAAGCTGGAGGCGATCGGACACCAGGCCCGCCAGATGCACGAGAAGACCAACCCGAACATCCGCACGATCCGCCCCCTGAAGGATGGCGTGATTGCCGACTTCAATGCCACGGAGCTGATGCTGCGCGGCATGATCAAGAAGGTTAAGACCTCGGGCTCCTTCTTCTCGCCCTCGCTCCGAATGGTGATCTGCATCCCCTCGGGATCGACTAACGTAGAGATCCGTGCCGTGCGCGACTCGGCCGAGCATGCCGGCGGTCGTGAGGTCTACATGATCTACGAGCCGATGGCGGCCGCACTGGGTGCCGGTCTGGATGTGGAGGCTCCCGAGGGGCACATG
>CAZRJU010000077.1:0-7828 GCA_964600455.1 uncultured Alistipes sp.
GGAGCCAGCCGTCACCCGGCAGCACGGCCTTCGTATCCTTCTCGTTCTTGTAGTAGCCGAGCATGACGTGCTCACCCTTTACCAAGATCTCGCCAGCCACCTTTTGGGGATCAGGCGAGTCGATCTTCACCTCCAGGTGCAGCCCGTTTTCGGGACTCTTGATCGACTTGTAGCTGCCACACGAGGATTGCTTGAACTCGTTATCGGGCGAGAAGCTGATCAGCGGGGCGCACTCGGTCATACCGTAGCCCACCGTGAGCGGGAAGTTGATCTTGCGCAGGAAGGACTCGGTCTCCTGGTTCATCGGGGCACCACCCACGATGAAGATACCTACGTTGCCGCCGAACGCGTCGATGAGCTTCTTGCGGATCACCGAGTAGAGCACGTTCGATAGCAAGGGAATCTTCGTGGCGATGCTCATCGGGCCCTTCTCCAATATGGGGAGTACCTGCTTGCGGTAGACCTTCTCGAGAATCATCGGCACGCAGCAGATGATCGTGGGGCTTACCTCCTTCATTGCCTCCATCAGGATCTTCGGGGTCGGGATGCGGCCCAGCAACGTGATGTGGTGGCCGACAGCCAAGGGGGCCAGGAAGTCGAAGGCGCAACCGTAGGCATGGGCCAGGGGAAGGAACGAGAGAGTGCGACCACCGGCGCGGAAATACTGCAGGCCGGTCTTGGTGTTCATGGCGTGCTGGGCAAAAACCACGTTACCCGTGAGGTTGTTGACCGTCAGCATAACACCCTTCGAGTAGCCGGTCGTACCGGAGGTGTAGTTCAGCAAGCAGATGGCATCGTTCGGAATATCGGGATATTTGATGTCGTTCACGCTGAAGCCGCGCGGATACTTGGCACGATAGTTCTTCGTGATGTTCTTCTGGAACTCGGTGAGCGACTTCCCGCTACGCTCATAGATAACCGAGAAGTCGGTAAGCGAGAATACACCCTCTACCTCGGGGATCTGATCCTCCTCAATGCCGTCCCAGTAGTTGTCGCCCAGGAAGAGGAGCTTACTCTCCGAGTGGTTGATGATGTGGATGATGTCGTTCGAGGTGAAGTCCTGCAAGATGGGGACAATCACGGCACCGTAGGTGATCGTGCCGATGTAGGTGATGCACCAACGGGGATTGTTGCGGCCAACCAGCGAGATCTTATCGCCCTTCTTGATGCCGGCCTTCTTGAAGAGAAGGTGCAGCTTGGCGATCTCCTTGGCCATTTCATAATAGGAGAAGGTCTCCTTCTTGAAGTAGTCGGTCAGGGCCGACATTTCGCGGTTTTCGCGGAAACTTTGCTCGTAGATCTTAATCAGATTCTCCTGCATATTGTACGATTTGTTTTATGGTTCGTAATACAAACGGCCGCAAAGGTAACGCATTTTGGTGAGACCACCAAAAAAACTATACCCTTTTTGGCTGAATAAAATGGAACTTTCGTACAAATCGTGCAGCCTCCCGCTGCACCTCACTCTCCTAACTGCGCTTACTGCGCGGGCGCCAGATGTAAATTTTCGATTCGGTGCCGTTTTTCAGACGTTCGATATTCTTGCGGTGGGTGATTATGAGCAAGATGGCGATCACAAACGAGAAGATCACGAACGGCAGCGAGGCCGGCATGGCGTTCATCACCTTGGGTGAGATCAGCGTGAAAACCGGGAAGCAGCAACCGGCAAACATTGAAGCCAGCGATACGTAGTGGGTGACCATCAGCACCAGAATCCAGACGGCCAAACAGAGCAGAATCAGGTTGGCGTTGATGCCCGTGACGGCTCCGACAAGTGTGGCCACGCCCTTGCCTCCGCGGAAGCCGGCAAAGATCGGGAAGATGTGGCCGATGACGGCAGCCATGACGGCAGCGATGCGCAGAATGTAGAACCAGCACTCGTTGGCTCCCCCTGCAAAGACACTGTCATACTTCATCAGGTCGATGATCGTAACGGCCACAAAGCCCTTCAGGAAATCGAGCCCGAAGACCGGAATGGCGGCTCGACGACCCAATACGCGCAACATGTTGGTCGTGCCGGCATTCTTTGATCCGTGTTCACGAATATCCACTCCATAGTACTTTTTGCCAATCCATACGGCGCTCGGAATCGACCCCAACAGGTAGGCGATAATCAGGAGCGTGGCAATACAATAATAGGTAAGAATCATTCCTCCCATCAGCTTGCATTTTTGGGTTATACATCGGGATCCTTTGGCGCTGCTTTTAGGCTCATTTTGGGGGCGATAAGCACCGAAACGGATCCCATACTCTTGGCAAAGATAATAAAAAAGGCCCTATAACCAAAACTTTGACCGATTATTTCCCCTCGGAGCTTGGGTGCGAAGTTTGTTGGCTTTTGTGAATTCACCACTTTTTACTATCTTTGTGCGACCTTAAAACTACATTTCATGACAAAACCTTTTGAAACATTGAAACAAAACCTTCTCTCGTGGGCCTGGTGGCGCTCCTGGCTGATGATCTTCCTTGGTTGCTCGATCATGGGAGCCGGTTTTGTCTTCTTTGTCAACCCCTACAACTTCGTGCCCGGAGGCGTTTACGGCCTGGGTATCGTACTTCACAACATCTTCCCCTCGGTGCAGGTGGGAACCTTCGGTTATATGTTCGATGTGCCGTTGATGCTCACCGCCATCCTGATCTTCGGCGGACAGTTTGGTGCCCGTACCGTGACGGCAGCCCTCTATACGCCGGGCTTCATGAACCTCCTCACGCGTCTGGTCTATCCCGATCAGGCCGCTGTGGAGTCGCTCGATCCGGCCCTGCTCTTGGGGGGAAATCTCGATCTCTCGGGCGATCTGCTCTTCACGGCCATCATCGGTGCCGCGGTGATCGGTATCGGCCAGGGTATCGTGGTGCGTCAGCAGGCCACGACGGGTGGCACCGACATTATCGGTATGTTGATGCAGAAGTTCCTGGGTATCAAGTTCTCTACCGGCATATTGATTGCCGACGGTTCGGTCGTGTTGGCCGGTCTGGTGGTGATCGGTTTTGGTGTCGGCCTCGAGGACGGTGGGGCGCAGGGCGGTTGGGTATTGACCCTCTACTCGCTCATCAATATCTTTGTGGCATCGCGTGTGGTGGCGCGTGTGTTGGATGGTGCTTCCTACGACAAGCTCCTCTTTATCAACAGCAAAGACCATCACGAGGAGTTGCGTCGTTTTATCATTGAGGATCTCGATCGCTCGGCCACCTACATCAAGGCTCGCGGTATGTATACCGGCAACGAGCGCGAGTTGATCTTCTTGGTAATCAGCCGTAAAGAGGTGCGCCAGGTGCAGCATAAGATCCGAGAGATCGACCCGGGGGCCTTTGTGGTGGTAACCGATGCCTACGACACCTTTGGCGAGGGTTTCAAACCACTGCCTTCGCCGGATGAGATTAAGGCCGAGTAGTTTTTGAATCTATTTTGAATTTTGATTTTTGAATTTTGAATTTTGAACTGAAAAACACCCTTCGCCCCCTGGCGGGTAGCGGTCGTAAACTCTTCGTGGAGACCTACGGCTGCCAGATGAATGTCAATGATACCGAGGTGGTAATCTCGATCCTGCAAGAGGAGGGCTACCGCTATACCGAACAGATTGAGGAGGCCGATGTGATCCTGATCAACACCTGCTCGGTGCGGGATAATGCCGAGCAGCGTATCTGGGGGCGCCTCTCGGAGATGCGGCGCTACCGCAAGGCCAAGCCCGCGTTGAAGATCGGAATCATAGGCTGTATGGCCGAGCGCCTGAAGGAGCAACTTACCGAAGGTCGTGATGCGGTGGATATTGTGGCCGGGCCCGATGCCTACCGCGATCTGCCGCGCCTGTTGCGCGAAGTTGATGGGGGTGGCCATGGGGTCAACACGCTCCTTTCGCAGGAGGAGACCTATGCCGAAATAGCCCCCGTACGATTGGATAAGAGTGGGGTGAGTGCCTTTATCTCGATCATGCGTGGCTGCAACAACTACTGCTCCTATTGCGTGGTGCCCTACACGCGCGGTATCGAGCGCAGCCGCGATCCCGAGACTATTCTCTCGGAGGCTCGTCGCCTCTTGGAGAATGGCTACCGCGAGGTTACCCTCTTGGGGCAGAATGTCAACTCCTACCGTTGGGAGGAGGTTGATTTCCCCGAGTTGATCCGCCGTGTGGCTGCACTTTCGCCCCGCTTGCGTGTGCGTTTTGCCACCTCCCATCCCAAGGATATGAGCGACCGCCTCTTGGAGGTGATGGCCTCGATGCCCAACATCTGTCGGGCAATTCATCTGCCGGCGCAGTCCGGTTCGACCGAGATGCTCAAGCGCATGAACCGCAAGTATACGCGCGAGTGGTATCTGGATCGTGTGGCTGCCATTCGTCGCTACATGCCCGATTGCGCCATCACCACCGACCTGATCGCCGGCTTCTCGTCCGAGAGTGAGGAGGAGCACCGCGAGACCCTCTCGCTGATGCGTGAGGTGGGTTACGCCTTTGCCTATATGTTCAAATACTCGGAGCGCCCGGGCACCTTTGCCTCGAAGCACCTGCCCGACAACATCTCCGAGGAGGTGAAGGGGCGCCGCCTGCAGGAGATCATCGAGTTGCAAAACGAACTCTCGCTCGAGAGCAACCGCCGCGATGTGGGCCAAGAGTTTGAGATCCTGGTCGAGGGGCGTTCGCGCCGCCGTGAGGATCAACTCTTCGGGCGCACCTCGCAGAACAAGGTGGTGGTCTTCGATGCTGCGGAGGGGATCTCGGTGGGCGACTATGTGCAGGTGCGGGTTACGGATTGTACGCCGGCCACCCTGTTAGGTGTTAGGATTTAGGGGAAACCTACCCGCCTGCATACTTTGCAGGCCGAGAGGCTTCAGACGAGTTACCGAAATTTAATGATGAAGAGAGATGCGATTTGATGAAGTAGATCTGCACGACGATATCTTGGATGCACTCTGGGATATGAATTTTGAGGAGATGACCCCCGTACAGGAGGCTACCATTCCCGTTATTTTGGAGGGCCGTGATGTGATTGGCTGTGCCCAGACCGGTACGGGTAAGACGGCGGCCTATACGCTGCCCCTGCTGAACCGTATTTTGGAGGAGGGGAACCCCGAAAACAAGGTCTTGTCCGTAATTATCGTTCCGACGCGTGAGTTGGCCCAACAGATCGACCAGCAATTCCAGGGTTTCTCCTACTATGCCCCGATCTCGACCACGGTGGTCTATGGCGGTGGAGATGGTAAGGGTTGGGATGTCCAGAAACGCGGAATGTTGATGGGAGCCGATGTGGTGATTGCCACCCCGGGCCGCATGATTGCCCACCTGCAAAACAGCGGTGTCGACCTCTCGGCCGTGAAGTACCTGATTCTGGACGAGGCCGACCGTATGCTCGATATGGGCTTCTTCGATGATATTATGAAGATTGTGGGGGCGATGCCCAAGGAGCGTCAAACGCTTCTCTTTTCGGCCACGCTCCCGCCAAAAATTCGCCAACTGGCCAAGCAGATTCTGCGCGATCCGGCCGAGATCAACATCGCCATCTCGAAGCCCAATGAGGCGATCGACCAGTCGGCCTATGTCTGCTATGAGCACCAGAAGATGGGGATCATCAGCGACCTCTTCGAGGGGAAGGAACTCACCTCGAAGACCATCATCTTCAGCTCTTCGAAACAGAAAGTTAAGGAGTTGGCCTATGCCCTCAAACGCATGAAGTTCCGCGCTGCAGCAATGCACTCCGATCTAGAACAGGCCAAGCGCGAGGAGGTGATGCTCGATTTCAAGAACGGGAAGATCGACCTTTTGGTGGCTACCGATGTGGTGGCTCGCGGTATTGATATTCAGGACATCGGCACGGTGATCAACTTCGATGTGCCGCACGATCCTGAAGACTATATCCACCGTATCGGCCGTACGGCACGTGCCAGTGCCACGGGACGTGCCATCACCTTCGTCAGCGAACTTGAGCAGGGAAAATTCCACCGAATCGAATCTTTTATTGAGCGCGAGGTAAAGAAGAATCCGCTTCCTGAGGCGTTGGGGGAGGCCCCCGAGTATCGTCCCGAGTGCGATCGCTCGTCGGGGCGTGGTGGCTCCCGTTCCCGCTCGGGTCGCAAGGGCGAGAACCGTGGCGAGGGAAATCGCGGTTCGCGCGACCGTCGCCGGGGTCGTGGTCGTAAGTCGGCAGAGCGGGCGAAAGAAGGGGCAGCGGAGGCTGCACAGAGCAAGCCAAAGGCCTCGTTATCGGGCGAGGGAACAGCCTCCGTGCAGGGTGAGGCAAAATCCAAGCGCCGCCGTCATCGCGGAGGTCGTCACCACCGCAAGGGAAACACGCCGCAAGGGGGAGGAGCCACCGAGTAGGCTGGCCATGCATATAACGGAATAGAGCCCGGCTTTTTGCCGGGCTCTATTCTTGTTTCAGATAGCGCAAAGTGGGTTAATACATATTGTCGTACATACTCTGGCTCTTGTCGTACTTCAGGTCGGAGAGCGACGAGGCCTTCACACCAATATTGAAACTCCAACTCTTGTGGTAACCGAAGGGAATCCACGTGAAGGACATCTGCCAACAGTGCAGGTCGCGCGTGATGGAGATGGATGAGGTGGTCAGTTTATTCTTCATGATGTCGTAACCGCCCTGGAAGGTCAGACCCATCTTCGGGGTGATGTTGATCGAACCGTTGAATCCGATCGTCTGGGTGATGTTGCGTTTATAGCCCGTTGTGCCGTTATTGGTGTAGCTGACCGAGTAGTTGACCGTGTAGTTGAAACCGAGGTTCCACGGCAACGAGAAGTCGTAGTAGGTTTGGGCCATGTATTGTCGCCTGAGCACGGGATCCATCTGCCCATAGGGGTCATGGAAGGGGTTCATATACTCGGGTGGGATGGAGTTGATATCGTTGATGGCGGGTTGCGAACGATCCTCGCGCGACTTAAAGGTATAGCCGAAAGACCAACCCGTGGAGACGATACGTCCCGGGAAGAAGAGCTTGTTGATACGCTTGCCTTCGGGTGTCACGCGATAGGGGTCGAGCGTCATCGAAAGGTTCAGGCCAAAGTTCCCGAAGAGGGTTGTGCGGAACGAGATGGGGATGTTCGACAGACGCATCGAGTCGGCGGCAAAGTTGTAGGAGCCGCTGATGCGCAACTCGTCGATGAGTTTCACCTTCTTGATACCCGAGGTGTCGCGCTTACTCAAGACCTTGATCTCGAGGTTCTGCGAGAGCGAGAAGTTCATCGAGGCCGAGAGGCGGCTGGTCGGCACACCGTAGGCGTTGTCCGAGAAGGGAGAGTAGATCTGGTAGCGCCCCGTCGAGTCGCTCTGTACGACCTTCTGATAGCCGTAGGAGAGCTTCGAGAAGTCGGGTGAGTAGCTGAAGCCGACCGTGGGGGTTATCGTGTGGCGTACGGCCTGCAACTTCTGTTGCTTGCGCTTATTCTTGGCGCGGTAGGTACCGTAGATGGTGGTCGAGGCCGAGAGGTTGGCACTGTAGTTATAGAGGCGCCAGAAACCATACTCGGGGTCGAGGTACTCCACCTGGTTGGTTACGGGGTTCCACTCGCGCTCCTGCTTCTTGAAGTACCACTTCTCGGTGTAGTTGAACGAGGGGGAGACGTTGATGTAGTTGAAGAGATTGAACGAGGCCGATACGGGCAGCGTGTGTTCGATACCGTTCTTCATCTTGTCGAGCGACTCGCGCGTGAAGAGCTCCGACTCGGTCGTCGAGAGCGAGTTGGTCATCTTCATCGTATACTGCATCGAGATCTTCTCGTACCAACGCGCCTTACCCATCGCCTCGCGGCGCTTGAAGGGGTAGATACGCGATACGTTAAAGACGATGGTCGGCAGCGTTACCGAGATGGTCTGGTTCTGCGAG
>CAZRJU010000078.1:0-7707 GCA_964600455.1 uncultured Alistipes sp.
CACCCATCAGCTTGCGCTTCAGGATCGACGAGATCACTAAGTTCACGATCTTCTCCACGGTGATCTCCGACTTGTTGAACATCTCGGGGATCACGATCATCGGGTAGTGGCAGGCCTCACCGATACCGAAGGCGAGGTGGCCGGCCGAACGACCCATGGCAGCCAGTACGAACCAGTTGCCGCTCGTGCGGGCATCCACATAGACGGCACGCGCGATGACAGCACCCTTATCCTTGGCCGACTCATAGCCGAACGTAGGCGTACCCTTCGGGAGGGGCAGGTCGTTGTCGATGGTCTTGGGAACGTGGATGTTGGCAATGGGATACTGCTTGGCCTCGAGGAACTTGGCAATGCGGTTGGCCGTCGAAGCGGTATCGTCGCCACCCACCGTTACGAGCAACTTGATGTTGTTCTTGGTGAAGAAGTCGAGGTTGAAGTTCTCCTCAAAGTCCTTATCCGTGGGCTTGAAACGGCTCATCTGCAAGAACGAACCACCCTGATTGAAGATGGCATCGGCCATCAAAAAGTCGATCTCCACGGTGCGGGGATTGGGGGTGAAAAGACCCGTGTAACCCTCATGCAGACCGATCACCTGGAAACCCTTTCTGAGGAAGGTCTTGGCGACCGATCCTACCACGGTGTTCATACCGGGAGCGGGACCGCCACCCGTCAAAATTGCAATAGCTTCTTTCATGGTTTTAGTTTGTTTGTATTTGGTTAAAATCTCTTGCGGCTCTTTTAGCGGCTCAAAATTACTACTTTTTTTGGATTATAAAAAATTTGAAAAAAGAAAAGTGGTTTTTTGGTTGTACCGAGGGGGGGGGTAATGGGAATTGTGGGAATTGTGGGAGGCCCGGAAGGGAATTCAAAATTCAAAATTCAAAATTGTTTTTTTGCTGAGGGTAATTGCTTTAGGTAATAGCCTTGGGGAACTGCTTTAGGTAATACGCCCCGGGCAATCCCAGTATTCCCATAATTCCCAGTACTCCCAGTACTCCCAGTACTCCCAGTACTCCCAGTACCCCTCCCCGCGGTAGAACAAAAGAGCACCGATCCCCACTATCGGAGGTCGGTGCTCGGGTCAGCGTGCTTCGTGCACGCCTGCTTTAGCGGCACAAAGAGGCTACGTTTGCTCGGAACTGCTCGGCCGTGACGGCTCCGATCTCCACGCGCTGGCGCGGTGCTCCGAGGGAGGTTATCCCCTTGGGACGCTGCACGGGAGCTATGCGGCAGTCGCTCTTGAGTTGCTTTTTCTGGCTCTTGACCTGGCTCATCGGGAGGGCCTCACCCGACCAGCCGCGCGTAAGGGTGATCTGCGGGGTGATGAAGGCAGGCAGGTAACCATCGGCGCTCACCAAGTGCATGTAGTAGTTCGAACCGTTGTGCACGAAGGGTTAGATCGTAAGCGTATCGCCCTCGGCCTTCACGGGGAAGTAGGCTGTCGTCTCGTTGATGGGGTCGTAGACCAAGAACTCCTGCATCTGGGCAGGATCCTGCGAATTGACACCGGCCAGGAAGTAGGTGGTGCTATGGTTCGATGCGGGCGGCATGGTCATCGAGTTGAAGGGTACGCGCAGGTTACCCTCCTTGTCCACCTCGATAAACCACTTGGGGCCGAAGTCGAAGATCGCCTCAGCGGCACCATAGAAGGTAAGTTCACCCATCGAGCCCTTGTAGAAGATCTCATAGGGCGAAGCGTAGAAGGTGGCCGACTGGGTACCCCAATCAATGGGATAGAGGTCATAGCCCTGGCAGAGGATGCGGTTGTGGTTGCGGGTCTGCTCGTTGAAGGCGGCAATGCGGCTCTTGAGATCGGCAAAGGCGGCATCGGTCTCCTCGCGGCTCATGGCGGGCCAAGCGTTCTCATAGCCGGTGTAGACCTCCTCTGAGAGGCTCTCGGGAGCGGTCAGATCGCCAATGGTTACCAACGTGTGGAACTCCTCCTCGACGGCTACCTCCTCGAAGGTCGCCCAATCGTAGTAGGTATAGCTCACCGTGGCGTTGAGGGTCCACTCGCCCCGGAGCGAGGTGAAGTAGTCGGACTCCACGCGCTCGGGAGTAGGCTCTGCCGCCGACTCCACCACGATATAGCCGGCCTCGCTGTTCGTGCCCTCTTCGTTAAGCACCACGGCACCAAAGCCATAGCGCTGACCGGGCAGCGTGGTAAAGCATACGTTGCAACCTTCATCGGTATTCATCAGGGCTACCTCCCCCTCATCGAAATACTGATAGGCATAGAGCACCACATCGGTCGGCGTGGAGCCATAGGTGAAGGAGGCCTCCCAATTTCGCTCCATGTTGAAGGCATACTGGGCCGAAACGGCGGGAGCGGTCTGAACCGAGGTACACTTCACATTAAACCAGAGCTCATAGGGCGACTCCTGGCCCTTGGGGTTGGCAATCGAAGTCACCTCGACCGTCGGGGCGGGCAGCTGCTTCTCGGGCAGCGTGATGTCGTAAACCGCAAAGCTCTGGCCGATCATCTCCTCGCCATCGAAGGCGATCACCACGAGCTTATACTGCGAGCCGGGGCCCTCGACCCACACCTCATCATCCACCACTAAGGTCGTTGCGCCACGGAGGTACTTGACACCGGCACCTTGGTAGGCGTGGGTCGTCGTCAGGTAGGCCTGAATGGTCTCCATCTCCTGATCGGCCACATAGTCCTGAAGGATCATATCCCAGGTGGAGAGGTCGATCAGGGCCGTGGCAAACATCGGCACGTTCTCATCCGGCGTGAGGGTGATCTGACCACCCATCGGCTTGAGGCCCGAGAGATCCACCGTAACGCTCTCCTCGAAGGGCTCGGGAGCAAGCGTGCGCAGCGTATAGATGCGGTAATAGCCGCTCCAGTACTGCGACTGATCGGGGGAAGGCCTCCTTGCTTAAGGGCGATACCCTCCAGGGCATGATGCCACCCCCGTTATCGGCATCATAGGCCGCCTGATCGAAGAGCGCCTTGTTGTAACCGGGCTTGCCGTGGCCGTCGGTGTTATCCACCTCGTAGCCCAACTCCTCGTCGTAGACATACATCTCATCCTCCGACACATAGGTATACTCACCCACGGTCAGGTAGAGGATCTGGTTGGGAACCAACGGCTCATAGTACCAGCTATCGTAATTCAACGAGCCATCCTCATACTCTGCATAGCGATCCTCATCGTTGTTCGAGATCGTGAGGGTCTTGTCGCTGTTGAACCAGGTGGCATAGTTCTCGTCATCAAGGTTCATCTTGTGGGCAATCGACCAGCCGTTATTGAAGAGGGCGTAGTCGTTAAGGCCTCACTTGAGCACGTTACCACGCGCAGCCACCTCGTCCGGGAAGGCGATATGGGCCGAGAAGTTGTTGTAGCCGATGTTGTAGACCATGATCTCGTCATCGCCAAAGTCGCCCGTCTCAAACCGGAGCTTCACCACCTCCTTGTAGAAGGTGTTGTTCTGCTGCTTGGCGGCAAACTGGAGCGTGTAGCTGCCGAGCGGCTCAAAGCCATTCAGGGTAAAGGTCTGCTCGGCCGTTTCAAGCACGAGCTTCTTGCCATCGGCATAGATCACCTCGCAGGGCTGATCCAGATCGCTGACGATGTAGGCAAAATCCGCAATGCCCTGCGAGGTAACCTTGATCGTCACGGAGTAGGCCGTCGTACTCTCGGCCTCGACCGAGAAGAGATAGCTACCCGCACCCGCACCGTCATCCGGATCGTCCGAGCAAGAGGTAAAAATCCCCCCCCGAAGAGTGTGGCACTCAACATGAGGGCCCAAAGGAAAAGTTTTTTTATAAGCAGTTGTTTTTAGTTAAATATTTGGTTCTCTATTGTTTTCTCCTCATTTGCTCCAAGCAAAACTACAAAAAAGCAAGGAACAACCAAACTTTTCTCCCATTTTTCAGTCCTCTACTCCTGAGCAAGGAGCCGCTTGAGGTGCTCCAACCCGCAGCGCACCAAGGGGGTTTGGCCGAACTGCTCCTCGAAGGCCTCCTCGGTAAGGGCAAGCCAACGCTCGCGCGGCCACTCCAAGGGATTAAAGCCGGGGGCAAGTGCCGGATCCGAGCTCCGGGGTACAAGACGGTTGTGGGGACATACCTGCTGACAGCGATCGCAACCAAAGAGCCAGCCGTGGCGTTCGATGGGCTCCCCCTCGCCACGTTCGATAGTGCGGCAAGCGATACAACGACGCATATCCACCGTGCGGTCATCACGGATCGCCCCAACGGGGCAGGCCTCCACACAGGCCCGACAACTCCCGCAACGCTCCCCCTCAAAGGGGGTGTCGTAGCGATCGACCTCCTCGCTCAGGAGCAGTTCGCCCAATAATATATAGGAACCCAAGTCGGGGATGACCAAGAGCGAGTTCCGCCCCTGCCACCCCAAGCCCGCCTTCTCGGCCAAGGCCTTCTCGGCCAGCGGGGCCGAATCGCTGAAGGCGCGATAACGCAACGAGGGGCACTCCTTCAAAAGCTCTGCGGCCAAAAGATTGAGGCGCTCTTTGATCGTGAGGTGGTAGTCCCGCATCAGGGCATAGGAGGCGACCATGGTGGAGCAATCAGCCGGATAGCCCTCGCTGAAGGGGTTTTTGTAGGACAAGGCGCAGACCACCACCGTCTTGGTCCCTTCGACCAAGCGGACGGGATGGAAGCGCTTTTCGAGGTTGCGCTCCAGATAGGCTAACGAGGAGTGGTTCCCCCCGTCAAGCCAGCGACGAAAGCGCTCCTCGGCCCGAGGCAGAGGGGTCGCCGCCACGATTCCGCAGCGATCAAAGCCCGCCTTCAGGGCCGCTTTTTGGATGGTTTGTGCGCTTAACATGGTTTATTTTCCTCAAAAGTAGTAATTTTCGTAGAATTTTTTGTACATTTGTGCCGAATTTTAGCGTTTAACGCATAAATTTTAAGCCCATGAGACAAGCGAAAACTCTGCGCGAACTGCTCAACAACAGCATTGAGCAATTCCCCGACCGCCCCGCATTCGAGATGTTTGAGGGGGAGAGCGTCAGCTATCAAGAGGTAGGGAAGCGCGTTCAAATCATTCAGGATCTTCTTGTTAGTGCCGGCCTGAAGCCCGGCGATAAGGTGGCACTGCTCAGTAGCAGCATGCCCAACTGGGGTATCTGCTACCTGGCCGTAACCTCGATGCAGATGGTCATCGTGCCCATCATGCCCGACTTCTCGGGCGAGGAGCTCGACATGATCATCGAGCACTCTGAGGCCAAGGCCCTGCTCACCTCCGACAAGCTCTTCACCAAGCTCTCGAAGTCGACCGTCGAGAAGATGAACATCGTAATCCGCACCAAGAACCTCAAGCCCCTCTCACAGCGAGTGAAGGAGCAGGGCGAGAAGGGAGATCCCCAACCCGAGGATTTGGCGGCCATCATCTACACCTCCGGCACCACCTCCAAGCCCAAGGGCGTAATGCTCTCGCACAAGGCGATCTGCGCCCAGGCCGACATCGACTACGCCCTCTTCCCCGTTCACGAGGAGGATGTATTCCTCTCGGTGCTGCCCCTTTCGCACACCTACGAGTGCTCGATCGGTCTGCTCTACGCCTTTGCCTGCGGATCGAAGATTGTCTACTTGGATCGTCCGCCCACGGCAGCCGTGCTGATGCCCGCCCTGAAGAAGGTGCGCCCCACCCTGCTTTTGATCGTGCCCTTGGTGATCGAGAAGGTCTACCGCTCGCAGGTGTTAGCCAAGTTCAACTCCAGCCCCGTGTTGCGTTTTGCCTCGAAGATCGGCTTTATGCGCCGCTATCTCCACGGAGTGGCCGGCAAGAAGGTCAACAAAGCCTTTGGCGGCCGCATCCGCTTCCTCGGCATCGGTGGCTCGAAACTCAGTTACGAGACCGAGCGCTTCCTCAAGGAGGGCAAGGTGAACTACGCCATCGGCTATGGACTGACCGAGACGGCTCCGCTTTTGGCCGGTGCCATCCCCTCGAAGGTACGCCTCGGATCGACCGGTCCGGCTGCTCCGCAGGTGGAGTTGCGCATCGACAACAAGGATCCCAAGACGGGCCTCGGAGAGTTGGTTGCCAAGACCCCGAGTGTCATGATGGGTTACTACAAGAACCCCGAGGCTACGGCCGAGGTATTCACCGAGGATGGTTGGTTCCGCACGGGTGATTTGGCCGAGTTCGATAAGGACAACTTCGTCTACATCCGCGGCCGCCTGAAGAACATGATCGTAGGCCCCAGCGGCGAGAACATCTACCCCGAGGATATCGAAAGCGTACTCAACTCCCACGTCTTTGTGGCCGATTCGCTCGTTACGGAGCAGGAGGGCCATCTGGTCGCATTGGTACACTTCAACACCGACCTCTTGGAGGCAAAGATCGAGGAGTGGAAGGCCGAGTGGGATGCCAAGAAGGGCGAGTGGAAGGCCGAGTGGGACACCATGGCCAAGGCCCTCGAGGAGAAGAAGACCGAGCTCAAGCGCGAGATCATGGAGTATGTAAATGCCAAGGTCAACCGCTTCTCGCGCATCAGCGAGATTCAGGAGCAGGTGGAGGACTTCGTGCGTACCCCGAGCAAGAAGATTCGCCGCTTCCTCTACACCAAGACGAACAACCCCGCTCAGGCTACCTCCAAAAAGTAGTGCCTGAGGTTCGGATAGAAGCCATCAAGGAGACAACCCCTCATCTTTCGAGCGGTTGTCTCTTTTTTTGCCGGTTTTCTTAAGAAAAAGGAAAATATTTGCCATTTGTGCGAATAAGTTCACGATAAAATCGTATATTTGTATTGGTGTTTTAAGTAACTAACCTAATTCTAAAAATATGGACAAGACTTTCGTAAAAGAGGTACACGATGTCGTGATTCGCTTCTCGGGCGATTCGGGCGACGGTATGCAGCTTACAGGTACGCTCTTCTCCGACACGTCGGCTTTGATGGGTAACGACATCTCGACCTTCCCGGACTATCCGGCCGAGATCCGCGCCCCGCAGGGTACCGTGGCCGGAGTATCGGGCTTCCAGGTTCACTTTGGCGATCATCGGGCACTCAACCCGGGTGATTACTGCGACGTATTGGTGGCGATGAACCCCGCAGCCCTGAAGGCCAACCGCAAGTGGCTCAAGACCTCTGCCACCGTGATCTTAGATGGCGACTCCGTCACCGAAGAGAACCTCAAGAAGGCGGGATTCGCAACGCTCGACCCCATCGCGGAGTTGAACCTTACGGGCTACAACGTGGTGGTTCCCGACATTACCACGATGACCCGCGAGGCGGTTAAGGAGCTCGGCTTGGACAACAAGTCGGCCGTGAAGTGCAAGAACATGTTTGCCTTAGGTATCTGCTTCTTCCTCTACCACCGTCCCGAGGATCACGCCAAGAAGTACCTCGAATCGAAATTTGCCAAGAAGAATCCGGCAATTGCCCAAGCCAACATCTTGGCGATGGAGGCCGGCTATAACTATGCCGCCAACACGCATCAGTTTGCCAATACCTACACGATCGCGCCGGCCAAGTTGGAGAAGGGTACCTACCGCTCGATCAGCGGTAACGTGGCCACGGCCTGGGGTCTGATGGCTGCCGCCGAGAAGGCCAACCTGCCCCTCTTCTGCGGCTCCTACCCCATCACCCCCGCCACCGTAATCTTGGAGGAGCTGGCCAAGCGCCGCGACTTGGGGGTCAAGACCGTGCAGGCCGAGGATGAGATTGCCGGTATCTGTACGGCCATCGGTGCCGCCTTTGCCGGTAACTTTGCCGTGACGACCACCTCGGGCC
>CAZRJU010000079.1:0-7705 GCA_964600455.1 uncultured Alistipes sp.
CTTCGGCCGAGGTGGATGTATCGTGCAACCTGTGCGGCGGCAAGGGCTGCAACGTCTGCAAGGGTACGGGTTGGCTCGAGATCATGGGATGCGGCATGGTGGATCCCAATGTATTGGAAGCCAACGGCATCGACCCGAAGGAGTACTCCGGATTTGCTTTCGGCATGGGTGTTGAGCGTATCGCCATGTTGAAGTACGGAGTGAAGGATCTGCGCCTCTACTTCGAGAACGACGTGCGCTTCCTGCACCAGTTCGACGAGGCGCTCTAATCCCTCCCAATTATCGGATCTATGCGAAGAGGGTGGATAGGATACTGCGTGGGGCTGTTGCTCCTGGTGGCTTTGTGGCCTGCTGCGGGGAGCCGCCTTTGGGCCGAGGAGCTCAAAACGGACACCCTCTCGCCCCTCTATCGCTACACCGAAGGGGTCAAGCTGTTGCACATCGCTGCCGACACCTTGGCCGCTCGTGCCTCCTTTGAAGAGGCCCTTCGGCTCGACTCGACCTACGCTCCGGCCCACTTCAAACTCTTGGAGATCCTCATGGAGCAGGCCCCCAAAGAGGCCGCCTACCACGGTGAACGGGCCGTGCGAAGTGACACAACCAACAAGTTCTATCTGCAAGGCTACGCCCAGGCACAGGTGATGAGCCTGAACTTTCGGGAGGCCCTCAACACGTACCGCCTCCTAATGAGGCTCGATCGCCACAACTCCAATGTCTACCGTCTGGCAGCCCTGTTAGAGGATCGTGTGGGCAACCGCCCCGAGGCGATCGCCATTCTCGATTCGGCTGAGGTACTCTTTGGGCACATCGTTCCCTTGGGGGAGTTGAAGTTCCAGTTCCTCTACGAGGAGCGTCTCTTTGAGCGGGCCCAACAGGAGGCCGAGAAGAACCACCAGGCCGATCCGGGAAATCCCGACCACCTGATCTCGCTGGCCCAGGCCCACTTTGTCCAGGGGAGTGATTCGTTGGCCCGCCACTCCTTGGAGCGAGCTTTGGAGCTCGATTCCACCAATCTGCGCACCCTCTTCTCCCTGGCCCACATCTACCGCACCAGCGATATGGATCGCTACTTCTCGGTGGCACGCCGCCTCTTTGCCCACCCCGAACTGCCTCTCGAAGAGAAGCTCCGCATCCACACCGAACATACGAAGGATCTCGGCTTCTACCGCCGCTACTACCTCCAGATCGGTTCGTTGGCCTCGCTGCTCGAACAAAGCTACCCCTCCCGCGAGGAGGTGGTGGATCTCTATGCCGACCACCTGATCGCCATCGGGGAGATTGAGCAGGTACTCAGCCTCTACAAAAGTCACCTTAACGACCAGCCTCCCGTCAAGGCCTACTACGAAGAGGTGATCGGCCTGGAGCGCTATTTGGAGCGCCCCGATTCGGCCCTCCACTACATGGAGGAGGCCATCCTCCGTTTTGAGCGCGATCCCGGCCTGCGCATCCTGCGGGGCCACCTGACAGCCACCCTGAAACAGGACTACCGCAAAGCCGTCGACCACTACAAGGAGGCTCTCCGACTTGCCGACAGCGACTCGCTACGCAGCGTGGTGTGGGGGCTGATCGGCGACCTTTATCAGCAGGAGGCGGCCCAAACCACAACGCTCTCGATCGAAGAGATGCTGCACCGCGGGGAGCAGACCTCTGTCTGGAAACGCGCCATGAAGCAGTGCTACGCAGCCTATGACAAGGCCCTGAGGTATGATCCCGACAACTGCTCGGTAATGAACAACTACGCCTACTTCCTCTCGCTCGAAGAGCGGGAGTTGACCTATGCCCTCTCGCTCTCGAGCCGCGTGATGGAGATCGAGAAGGAGAACCCAACCTACATGGACACCCACGCCTGGGTACTCTTCAAACTCGGCCGCTTGGAGGAGGCACGCCAATGGCTGCGGCAGGCCGTCTCGCTAGATGGGCAGAAGAGTGCCGATCTGCAGGTTCACTACGGCGACGTACTGAACGCCTTGGGCGAGGGGTTTATGGCCGAGACCTACTGGAAACGAGCCCTCGAAAACGGCTACGATGCCGAGGCCATCGTGCGTCGTATCGAGGAGCGCAGAAAAAGCAATACCCCATGAGAACCTGCTGGATCCTCCTTCTACTGATCCTCTCGTCGTTTCAGCCTCTTTGGGGGCAGGACAACGCCGAGCAGATCGCCCGCCAAAGGGCCGAAATTGCCCGCCTGGAGCGCCAAATTGCCCAGCGCGAGCAGGAGATCTCCTCGCTGAAACGCGACCGTTCAACGGCCGAAAAACGCGCCCGCACCTTAGCTCGCCAAATTGAGGATCGCAACCACCTGCTCTCACGCAGCCGGGATCAGGAGAGGCTCCTGCAAAACGAGGTGGAGCGCCTTGACAGCGCCTCCAACTCGCTCCATGCCTCGCTCCTGATGGGGCGAGAACGCTATGCCGCCATGGTGCGTGAGGCCTACCGCAACTACCGCCACAAGAACTTCCTGACCTATATCTTCTCGGCCGAGAGCTTCTCGCAAATCGCCCGCCGCATCGCCAACCTTCGGGAGGTGGCCTCGATGCGCGATCGCCAGATCCGTCTGATCGACTCAATGGAGCGCGAAACCAATCTGCGCCTGGAAGAGTTGGCCGTAAGACAAGGAGAGTTGGACTCCGTGCGTCGCAGCCTGAATGAACAGAAACGCCGTCTGCAACGCGATGCCGATGCTGCCCGCTCGAACATCAACCAACTCTCGCGCCGCGAGAAGGAGAAGATCCGCCAACGCAACAGCCAACAGGAGGAGCTCGACGATGCCATTGCCGAGTTGCGTCTGCTCACCCGCGGCAACAGTGCCGGTGCCTCCTTCTCGGCCTCCACGCGTAACCTGCGCCTACCGGTAGTGGGCGGCAAGGTGAAGCGCTACAAAGGCAACATGGCCGAAGTGGTGGGCCAACGCGGAGCAAAGATCATCACCATCTACGAAGGAAAGGTGGTGGATATCAAGCAGAACCGCATTACGGGCAAATATGATGTCTATATTGCCCATGGCGAGTATATCACCTCCTACTCGAACCTCGCCTCCGTAGGGGTGGAGAAGGGGGCTATCCTCAAACGCAACCAGACGATCGGTACAATCGGCGTAACGGTCGACCCGCTCACGCTCGAGAATCAGTATAAACTGATCTTCGGTATCTATGCGCCCGACCCGAAGGTTTCGCTTTCTGCAGCCAAGTGCTTTTCATCCAAATAGTTACAACGCTTATCCATGATACGCTACTACACCGACGATACCCACTACCGCCTCCCGGCCAAACGGCTCATTGCACGTTGGCTCAAAGAGGTGGCTCAAAGCGAAAAGGGGCTTCGGATCGAAGAGATCAACTACATCTTCTGCTCCTCTCCCAAGCACCGCGCCATGAATATTGAGTTTGTGGGCCACGACTACTTTACCGATATCATCACCTTCGACTACAGCTCCCTGAAAGAGGGCTATGTCAGCGGCGATATCTATATCGACGTGGAGACCGTGCGCGACAATGCCCGCATCTACCGCACCACCTTCCGCCGCGAAATGCAACGTGTTGTAGTTCATGGGCTTTTGCACCTTTGCGGACAAAAAGACAAGAGCCCCCGCAGCGAGAAACAGATGCACGCAAAAGAGGACAAATACCTGGCCCTGCTCGACAGAATGGCCGAAGAAATCACCCCAGGAAGATGAGACTTGACTATGATGTGATTGTCGTGGGAGGAGGCCATGCCGGTTGTGAGGCGGCCTCGGCGGCAGCGCGCTTAGGCTCGCAGACGCTGCTCCTGACGATGGATATGACCAAGTTTGCCCACATGTCCTGCAATCCCGCCGTCGGTGGGGTAGCCAAGGGGCAGATCGTACGCGAAATCGACGCTTTGGGTGGCATGATGGGGATCATCACCGACCATTCGGCCATCCAGTTCCGCATGCTCAATCGTTCAAAAGGAGCCGCCATGTGGAGCCCTCGCGCTCAGTGCGACAAGGATCTCTTCTCGCGCACCTGGCGTAAAACCCTCGAAAACACTCCGCGACTCTCCATTTGGCAAGATGCCGCCACAGAGCTCCTCTTCGAGGGGGAGGGCCCCGAACGCCGAATTGCGGGACTTAAAACACGTATGGGGGTCGAGTTTGGCTGCCGCGCCCTGATCCTCACAGCGGGCACCTTCCTGGGGGGAGAGATGCACTGTGGCGAGGCCTCGGCCGAGGGTGGCCGTGCCGGCGATGCCGCCTCGCATGGACTGACCGAGGCGTTGCGTCAAGAGGGATTCGAGGTGGGACGCATGAAGACCGGCACACCGGCCAGGCTCGATGCCCGCTCGATCGACTTCGAGGCATTGGAGGTACAGGAGGGTGATGAAAATCCGCAAAAGTTTTCGTTTTCAACTGATACTCAAGCAGTTAAGGATCAATTACCCTGTTTTATCGTACACACTTCGGAGCGTGTTCATGCCATTTTACGTGGCGGCTTTGAGCGTTCACCCCTCTTCAACGGACGTATTCAGGGCATCGGGCCGCGCTACTGCCCAAGCATCGAGGACAAACTTCGCACCTTTGCCGACAAGGATTCCCATCAGCTCTTCTTAGAACCCGAGGGCCGCGAGACCAACGAATACTACCTTAACGGCTTCTCCTCTTCGCTACCTTGGGAGGTGCAATGGGAGGCGCTGCACGCCATTGCGGGCTTCGAAGATTTGAAGATCTACCGCCCGGGCTATGCCATCGAGTATGACTACTTCCTCCCCACCCAGCTCCATCACACCTTAGAGACGAAACCCGTTCGAGGGCTCTACTTCGCGGGGCAGGTCAACGGAACAACCGGCTATGAAGAGGCCGCCGCACAAGGTCTTGTGGCGGGCATCAATGCCCATCGTCAACTACAAGACAAAGAGCCGCTCCTGCTGCGGCGCGATGAAGCCTACATCGGAGTATTGATCGACGATCTGGTAACCAAGGGGGTCGACGAGCCCTACCGCATGTTTACCTCGCGGGCCGAATACCGCATCCTGCTCCGACAGGATAATGCCGACCTGCGCCTCACTCCGATCGGCCACGAAATTGGGTTGATTAGCGAAAAACGTTGGCGGGAGTTTGAAGAAAAAAAATCGGCTGTAGAATTGCTTAAAAAATTCGCACACGAACAGAGTGTCAAACCAAGCGAAATTTCGGACTATTTAATTTCGCACAATTCCGATCCTCTTTCACAGGGTTGCAAGGTGCAAAATCTGCTTTTGCGCAATTTCGTCAATTTTTCCAATCTTGCCGAGGTACTTCCGCGCGTAAAAAAGTTCTTGAGCGAACACAATTTCTCACAAGAGGAGATCGACGAGGCGGAGATTCAGATCAAATACCGCGGCTACATTGAGCGCGAAAAACTGATCGCCGAGAAGCTGCGTCGCTTAGAAAACATCACCATTCCGGCCGATTTCGACTTTCACAGCATACAATCGCTTACGATTGAGGCCCGTCAAAAACTCTCACGCATCCGCCCGCAGACCATCGGTCAAGCCTCGCGCATCCCGGGCGTATCTCCGGCCGATGTAAATGTACTCCTGGTTCGATTTGGCCGCTAAAATTACAATGTTCCACGTGGAACAAACAATGCAGAACAACAAAAGAGGAGTGTTCCACGTGGAACACTCCTCTTTTGTTTTACGGTTGGATCACTACTCCTCAATAGGAACCTCCAAGCACCAGCCGTGCGTATCCTCGCAACGACCATACTGAATATCCTGAAGCGTAGTGTAGAGTTTCATGCTCGTCTTGCCAACCTCCTCCATGCCGAAGTCGTAATCCTTACCGGTCTGCATGTCATGAACAAGGCCGATAGGGGAGATCACAGCAGCCGTACCGCAAGCGCCACACTCCTCAAAGGTCGAGAGCTCCTCAATATCCACCGGACGCTCAACCACCTTCAAACCAATATCCTCGGCAATCTGGCGCAGACTCTTATTGGTGATCGAGGGAAGGATCGAAGGCGACTTGGGCGTGATATACTGACCATCCTTAATGGCAAAGAAGTTGGCTGCACCACACTCCTCAATATAACGACGCTCTACCGAATCAAGGAAAAGTACGTTCGAGAAGCCGTTTTTATGGGCAATCTCACCACACAAGAGCGACGAGGCATAGTTACCGCCCACCTTCACATCACCCGTACCATGCTGGGCCGAGCGATCCTGCGAACGGTCGGCAGCGACCCGGATCGGTTTGATACCGCTCTTGAAGTAGGGGCCTACAGGTGAACAGTAGACCACAATCAGTGCATTCTTCGAGGGGCGAACACCCAAACCTACCGAAGTACCGAACATCACGGGACGCAGATAGAGCGAAGCACCCGACTCATAGGGAGGAATGAAACGAGCATTGCGCTTCACACACTCCACACACGCATTCACAAACATCTCCACCGTAGGCTCGGGAAGACAGAGACGGCGGGCCGACGAGATAAAGCGCTTGGCATTCTCCTCGGGGCGGAACAAGCGCACCTTACCATCTGCACCACGGAAAGCCTTCAAGCCCTCAAAGAGCTCGCAACCATAGTGGAGGCATGATGCCGACATGTGCATCGGAACGTACTCGTCCGAGGTTACCACCATCTCGCTCCACTTACCATCTTCGAAGGTGTAGCGAACATTGAAATCGGTCTTGGTGTAGTCGAAACCCAAGGATTTCCAATCCAAATTTACACTCATTTTTACTTAGTTTTGAAGTTTTAAGTTATGTGTTATATCGCTGATTATCAACCAACTATCGCACCATTAGAGCAGGCCTCATCAGGCGAAAGCAGACGCAGCTTACCCGAGGCATCCTCGGCCATGAGGATCATACCGCGCGAAGCCACGCCTCGCATCTCGCGCGGTGCAAGGTTCACCAAGACGAGCACCTGGCGACCGACCAACTCCTCGGGCGTAAAGTGCTCGGCAATACCCGAAACGATCTCGCGCTTGTCGATACCCGTATCCACCGTCAGTTTTAAGAGTTTCTTAGTCTTAGCAATCTTCTCGGCTGCCAGAATGGTCGAAACGCGAATATCCATCTTCTGGAAGTCCTCGAACGACACCTCATCCTTCTGATCCTCAACATTTTGAGCAGCTTCCGCCGCAGCATTGGCCGCCTTGATGGCCGCCAACTTGTCGAGTTGCTTCTGAATCACCTCATCCTCGATCTTCTCGAAGAGCAGGGTCGGCGTACCGATCTTGTGACCCGCCTCGATCAGGGTTGTGGAACCCAGATTCTCCCAACCCATGGGCTCAACGGCAAGCATATCGAGCATCTTCTTGGCCGTAAAGGGCATGAAGGGCTCAATGGCAATGGCCACATTGGCCGTGATCTGAAGTGCCAGATTCAGTATACTCTTCACCCGCTCGGGATCACTCTTAATCACCTTCCAAGGCTCGGTATCGGCCAGGTATTTATTACCAATTCGGGCCACGTTCATCGCCTCCTTCAGGGCCTCGCGGAAGCGGTAGTTCTCGATATGCTGCTCGAGGCTCTGTTTGATTGCGGCAAGTTCCTCGATTGTTGCACGATCATACTCGTTAAGCTCACCACATGCCGGCACCTCACCGCCGTAGTACTTCTGCGTGAGCACCAGGGCTCGATTCACAAAGTTACCGAGGATGGCTACCAACTCGTTGTTGTTACGGGCCTGGTAATCCTTCCAGGTGAAGTCGTTATCCTTGGTCTCGGGAGCATTGGCACAGAGCACATAACGCAGCACAT
>CAZRJU010000080.1:0-7534 GCA_964600455.1 uncultured Alistipes sp.
ATGAAAATCTTGCGTCCTAACCGATAGACGAATGGGCCTTACCACTATCACGACGCATACCGCGCCACTTTAGCGGTGCAAAGGTAAAAGAAAAAAATGAACCCGCAAAAGAAAATTCAAAAAAATTGACCTTGCGATGGTTAGAGGCCCATTATAAGTGGATCTCTATCGCTCGTTGAAGAGGATAAAACGGGCATCGCGCTGCTCGTCGCGCGTGCGGTAGCGCTCATAGAGAAGCCGATACTCCTCGTTACCCGAGAGGTTGGCGGCTCGTAAAAGCTGGCGGGCAAACTCCTGCTCGACCTTCGACCAATCCTTGATCTGCTTGTAGGGGAAAGAACTTTGATTGCCCAAGAAGGGGATCAGGTAGCGTATGGCGCGGTCGATGGCATGGTCGGCGGCGTGATAGAGATCAACGCCTTGCGAACGGGCCAGGGTACACATGTCGAGCAGATGCGTGAGGTTGAATACGGAGTAGCCGAAGGCGGTGGTGCGGGCCAACTCGCGGGGCTGGCGGCCGTCGGGCTCGATCTGTGCAGCAAGACGGCGTTCGGGGAAGCCGGCAATGAGCATGTCGACCACCTCCTGCTTGCCGGCATAGAGGGCAAAGAGAAGGGTCTGCACGTCATAGGCTACGCCGTGGTTATTTTCGGCCTCAAATTCGCCAATGCCGCTCGGGGAGGTGCAGAGCCAGTCGACATAGGTGGCAAACCACCCGCGCAGGGCCGCAGCCTCCTTCTTGGAGAGGTAGCCTGCCTGTTCGACCACTAAGGCAGCATCAACAGCCGCCAAGAGGGAGTAGGTGTCCAACACCCCCTCGGGACGGCCCAATCCGTCGTAACGGCCGGGTACCATCTGGGCGTAGGTGGCATTGGGATTCATGCGGCTCTTCTTGTCGAGAAACCAGGTGCGGAGCATGGAGGCTATCTTGCGGCCATAGTCGGGCTTCTCGCTTACGAGAAAGGCGGCCGTGAGGGTCGAGAGATGCGAGGAGAAGAGCCCCAGACGGTCGCGGTCGAACTTCTTGAGCTCGGGATTCGACTCGCCATCACGCCGCACATAGGGCAGGCCGTCGGGTGTTGCGGGGTTAGGCCACCAGTAACGGCCCATGCTGATATAGTCGTGCTTGTCGCCGCTGGGCGGAGTAACCCCCTTGTCCATGACCGTGGGGTTGCGCTCGAAGAGCACCTTCTCGGCATCGCGTAACAGCCGGGCATGGAGTGCCTCGGTGCGACTCTCTCCCGTCTCCAAACGCGCTTTGATCCGCTCTACGGCAGAGATGTCGAGCATGTAGGGTTGGGCCGAAAGGGGGCCGATCAATGCGACCAACAGAGCGGTGAGGAGGAGTTTTTGGAGTAAATTTTTCATGTTGCGGTTAAATTGGTTGACCAAAATTACACAAAAAAAAGGAATCTCGAAAAAAAATGAAAAATAAATTGGTTGAATTGGATTTTTGTTGTAGTTTTACACCCTCAAAATGATGCAACCTTGGAGAAGATTGAAAATCTGACGCCTCGCGCCATGGCGACAGTCCACCAGGTGGACACTGTCTTGAAGCATATTAAGGAGTTGATCTGCAACGGTCGTCTGGAGCCCGGAGAGCGCCTGCCGGCCGAGCGTCGTTTGGCTACTCAGCTAAAGGTGAGCCGCGCTCATGTGCGCATGGCCTTTCAGAAGTTGGAGTTTTTCGGGATCGTCAAGACCTATCCGCAGAGCGGTACGGTGATGGTGCAGGAGCAGATGCAGGTGCTTGAGAGCCTGATCACCGATGCGCTGAAGATCGACCAATATGACTTCCGCTCCTTGGTGCATGTGCGCGTGCTCCTGGAGGTTGAGGCCGTACGTCTCTGCGCCCGCAACCGCACGGAGGAGGATCTGGTCAATATCGAACGCGCCCTGATGGAGTGCGAAAACCTCTTCAATACCGATCAGCGTGTCAATAAGGATTTTGCCTACCACCAGGCCATCGCCCGCGGCAGCCACAATCCGGTGATTGCCTCGCTGCTCTTGATCATCACGCCCGATGTGTTGCGCAACTACCAGCGCTATAAGGTCTGCTCGGTACCGGGCGAGGAGGTCTTTTTCGAGCACCGGGAGCTGTTGCGCTTTATCCGCGAGAAGGATGAGGCGGGAGCCGTGGAGATGCTGACCCAACACTTTGCGTCGCTCATTGAGGTATCGAAGAGTCTGCAACCCAAAACCAACCATTTTTTGGAGGAGGCGTAGCGAAAACACGATGAAAGTTTCTATCTTTGCCCCAATTTATATAAAGGATAAGGTTAGACCGATTTAGAACAAAACCAAATAAACCAACAACAACATGAAAAAACTCTTTTATTTGATGCTGGCGGTGGTGCTCACCGTGTCGGTATCTTCTTGTAAGGAGGATCCCTTCTTCTATCCTCCCTTTGGCCCCGAGCAGGGCGAGGGTGAGGGAGATGGCAATGGCGGTGAGGATGATCCCAACACCCCTTCCATTGACGAGGATGTAGACTACTCGCAGATCGACCTGGTGGCTACGGATCCCGCTTTCGTAACCTCGGAGACCACGACCCCCGTGAAGGTGCTCTTCAATGCGCAGGGTACGGCCCTTGACCCCGCTACCTACAAGGGGGAGATTTATGCCCACATGGGCGTTATCACGTCGGCCAGCGTGGACAATGGGGATTGGAAGTATGTCCTCTCGAAGTGGGGCGAGAACCTGCCCACCTGCAAGTTCACGCAGAATGCCGAGTACCCCAACATCTTTGAGTTGACGATGCCCGAGGGCCCGCGTGCCTACTTCTCGGTGCCCGATGCCGAGGAGATCTTGAGCCTCGCCTTTGTATTCCGTGCAGATACGCCCAATGCCGGCACGACGGATACGTTCGTCGAGGTAAAGGATAACGGCAACGATATTATCCTCCCGCTCTCGAAGGGTGGTCTGGATGTGATGATCACTTCGCCTGTAACCGGTTCGGTGTGGGAGATGGGCCAGAGCTACACGGTGGCCGCCCGTGCCTCGAGCGCCAACTCGCTCAAGCTCTACATCAACGAGCAGCTGATTCAGGAGAGCGCCGGTACGGCCATCGAGTACACCTACGTAGCCTCGACCTATGAGGATCTGGTGATCAAGGCAGAGGCCGGTAACGGTTCGGAAGTTGTTACCAAGGAGGTTCACGCCTGCGTCTTGGGCCCCACCCAATCGGAGGCCTGCCCGGGCGGCGTGAAGGAGGGTGTTACGGTCAACGGTAACGAGGCCACCTTCAAACTCTTTGCTCCGGGGAAGGAGTCGGTATCGCTCTTGGCCGATTTCAACGACTTCAGCATCACGAATGCCCACCTGATGAAGAAGGATGGCGACTTCTTCTGGCTGACGGTTACGGGCTTGGAGGCCAATACGGAGTATGCCTACCAGTACCTGGTGGATCAGACGATCAAGGTGGGTGATCCCTACTCGACCAAGATCCTCGACCCCTGGAACGATAAGTGGATCAACTATGATGTGATGATCTATCCCAACCTCCGTGAGTATCCCTCGGACAAGGCTACCGATATTCTCTCGGTATTCTCCACCTCGACCGAGCCGGTTTACACCTGGACGACGAGCAACTTTACGGGCGTACACTTCAATCAGTTGGCCGTCTATGAACTCTGCTTGCGCGACTTCACCGACGAGCGCTCGATTGAGGCTGCCCGCCAGAAGCTCGGCTACCTGAAGGATCTGGGTATCAACGCCATTGAGCTGATGCCTATCCAGGAGTTTGACGGCAACAACTCGTGGGGCTACAACCCCTGCTTCTACTTCGCTGCCGATAAGGCTTACGGTACGGAGGCAGACTACAAGCGCTTTATCGATGAGTGCCACCAGCAGGGTATTGCCGTGATTCTCGACGTGGTATTCAACCACGCTACGGGTCAGTTCCCCTGGGCCAAGATGTGGTGGGATGGCGATGCTACGGCCAACGACAACCCCTTCTTCAACCGCACGGCCAAGCACAACTTCAACGTATACCATGACTTTAACCACCTCTATCCCAAGACCCGCTCCTTCTTCAAGGAGGTGCTCAAGTTCTGGCTCGAGGAGTATAAGGTAGACGGTTTCCGCTTCGACCTGACCAAGGGCTTCGTGCAGAACCCTGCGAACTTTGATGCTTGGAACTACAGCTCTGAGCGTATTGAGATCTTGAAGGATTATGCGAAAGCCATTCGTGCCGTGAAGCCCGATGCTTACGTTATCTTCGAGCACTTCTGCGAAGGCTCGGAGGAGGATGCACTCTTTGCCGATGAGCAGGTGAAGGCACTCTGCTGGAACAACAATGCCCTGAACGGCTATATGGAGTCGGTGATGGGCTGGTACAATGGTGCCGTTGATCCCGGTACGGCCAACACCTTCTACTGCATGGGCGACTTCCAGAACGATAACTGGGCCAATGGTAAGGTAATGGTGGCCGATGGCAACCTCTTCGTTGCTCAGGATGTGGTCTTTGCCAACGCCAACAACAAGGGTTGCGACTTTAAGATCCGCAAGGGCACCACGTGGGATGTCTCCTATGGTACGACCAATGCCGACTACTCCAACTCGATCGGTGCCGCTATTTCGCTTAACGGAGATCAGGATATTCAGGTGAACGCCACGGTGGGCACGAAGTACGACATCTACTTCGACAACAACTCCAATCCCAAGCGTGTATGGGTGATGGCCGATGGACAGAAGCCTTCGGTATCCTCGGCCGCCCGTCCTAAGGCTACCACCTTTAAGAGCAACTTTGCCGACTTCAAGCGTGGCCGTATGAACAACATCGAGACCCACGATGAGGAGCGTATCGGTTACAAGGCTATCACCTATGGTCAGTCGTGGGTGAAGAGCGACTGGTCGGTGATCTCGAGACACATGCAGTCGGTTTACGCCATGCACTTCCTCACCCCCTATCCCAAGATGATGTGGGAGTTCGGTGAGTTGGGCTACGACTACTCGATCAACTCGAACTACGAGGGTACGATCGTTGGTTCGGGCGACGAATACCGCACCGATCCCAAGCCCGTGCGTTGGGACTACTTCGAGGATGCTAATCGCAAGGCGATCTACACCACCTTGAGCAAGGTATTGGCCTTCCGTAACGACCATCCCGAGATCTACGCTACGGACAACACCCCCGTACATACGTGGGCTGTGGGTGATAGCGATATGGCGGCTAAGACCCTTATCATGGATAAGGTGATCTGCGTGGCCAACTTTACCAACGGCGCCTCGTCGAAGAGTGTGACGGTACCCTCCTCGGGCAGCTGGACCAACCTGCTGACCGGCGAGAAAGTGCAGCTCGGCTCGAGCCACACGTTGCACCTCGCTGCCGGCGACCTGGTAATCCTCGTGAAGGAGTAACCGCTCGAACGATCCACGGCACCCTCCGCGCCTCAGGTGGGGAGGGTGCTTTTTTACCCCCCCCCTTTACTCATAACGCAAAGAAACAGACAACGCGATGGAGGAAAATATTGCCTACTACGACACCTACGAAAACAACCTGCAACTCGAGCTCCTGAAGCTCTGCAGCTCCCATAAGGCCCTGACGGGCACGCTTCTCTCGTCGGAGGATATCGATGCCCGCTGGCACGACTTGGCCCCCCACTTCATGGCCGATGCCGTGAAACAGGTCAACAGCTACCCGATGGCCACCTTCGCCTGGGCCTCCTATGTGGGGATGGCCGTGGCACAGCGTTGGGATCAGGATTGGATGCGCTACTGCGAGGAGCCCTATGAGGCACTCTATGGCCGGGAGGGCTTCGATGATATGGACGAGAAGATCGTGCAGGAGATCCTGGGTCTGGAGTTGGAGAGCAAGGAGGCCGAGGCGATTGCCGAGACCTTGCGCAGTGCCGCTCAACTCTGCATGACCTTTATCCGCCGCGAGGAGGTGGAGTCGCAGAGCAAAAAGGCCTTCTATATCCTGGCCCGTACCCTTCGGGTGATGTTCCGCATCGGGGCTGCCATGCAGCTTCACCGCTTGGGCTATAAGTTTGAGAAGATGGCCGTAGGCGAGCCCTACAACTAACCCACCCCTCGTAAACAGGTAAGAAGTCGGGCTTTCGCTACTCTTGCGAAAGCCCGATTTTACGTTAGCCGCCGACGCCCGGCAGTGGCTCCGGCATTGGCAAATTACAACCCCCTGAAGAGGTATTGGCGGATGCCGTGTCGCTCCGGATCCGAGAGGATGCGATGCTCATACCCCACAAAACCCTCCTGCGAGAAGCTTTGAATCTGCAGGCTCAGACCGCGACCGTCGGCATAATCAATCGCTAACACCAATGCAACCGGATCCCATGACCAGGTTATTGCACCTCCATTGGGCTGTACCCTATCGACGTGATCGAATCCCGTACCGTCGGCCTCAAGCGTATAAAGGGAGCCAAAACCCGGCACCATGGGGAAGAGTCGCTCCCCGTTGATCGTTGCATAGACCACCTTGCGGTTCGGCGGTCGCCGCTTGCAGAGAGGCAGCGGAGTTTCATGGGATAGAAAATCACAAGAGAGCGCCTTGAGTGGGGCGCTCTCTTGTGGTGTATGGATGGCCACGGCCGAAACCGTGGCCCATAGGATGTAACGGATTAGTACTCCATCTTGGCGTGACGCTGGTAGGTGCTGTAACGCCACTTAGCGTTCTCCTCAGCGGCCTGGAAGAGCTCCTCTGCCTCGGCGGGGAATGCCTTCTGGAGCGAAGTGTAGCGTACCTCCTTCTTCAGGAAGTCCTGGAACTTCGACCAGTCGGGCTCCTTCGAGTCGTAAACAAAGGGATTCTTGCCGGCAGCCTCCAACTGAGGATTGTAGTGCCACAGGTGCCAGTAACCGCACTCTACGGCCTGCTTGCCGATGGTCTGCGTGCGGGTCATGCCGCCCTTGATACCGTGGTTGATACAGGGTGCGTAGGCGATGATGAGCGAGGGACCCGGGTAAGCCTCAGCCTCCTTCAGGACGTTGAAGAGCTGCTGCTGCGAGGCACCGATCGAAACCTGAGCCACATAGACATAACCATAGGTCATGGCGATAGCACCGATGTCCTTTTTGCGGATACGCTTACCGCTCGAGGCGAACTTGGCCACAGCACCCACGGGGGTAGCCTTCGACGACTGACCGCCGGTGTTCGAGTAGACCTCCGTATCGATGATCAGGATGTTGACATCCATGCCCGATGCGAGCACGTGATCTACACCGCCGAAGCCGATATCGTAGCCCCAACCGTCGCCACCGATGATCCACTGCGACTTCTTCACGAGCCAATCCTTCATCTCGAGGATCTTAAGGCAGGTGTCGCAACCGCAGGCCTCCATCAGGGGAACCAGGCGGGCGGTAACCTCAGCCGACTCGGCCGAGCTGCCGCGCTTCTCGATCCACTCCTTCATGGTAGCCTTCAGCTCCTCGGAGCACTTGGCGCAGTTGGCAATGGCATCCTCCATCATCAGCTGGATGCGGTCGCGCAACTTCTCCACGCCGACGTGCATACCCAAACCGAACTCGGCGTTATCCTCGAAGAGCGAGTTGGCCCAAGCGGGACCCTGACCC
>CAZRJU010000081.1:0-7473 GCA_964600455.1 uncultured Alistipes sp.
AGTCGGTGAGGGCCGACGATTCGTCGCCAATGGCTCCGGGCAGCAGACGTACCACCGAATCGGCAATGATGCAGGCGGCCAACTCGCCACCGGTCAGCACATAGTCACCGATCGAGATCTCGCGCGTAATGAGGTGCTCGCGGATGCGGTGGTCGATCCCCTTGTAGTGGCCACAGAGGATGATGATGTTCTCGAGTATCGAGAGACGGTTGGCCTCGTGCTGGTTGTAGCGGATACCGTCGGGCGAGGTGTAGATGATCTCGTCGTAGTGGCGCTCCGATTGCAGGTGCTCGATCAGTTCAAAGACCGGTTCACACTTCATCACCATCCCGGCCTCCCCGCCAAAGGGGTAGTCGTCAGTGGTTTTGCGCTTATCGTGCGCCCAGTCGTGGAGGTTGTGCACCACAATCTCCACCAGCCCCTTCTCTCGGGCTCGCTTCAGGATCGATTCGTTGAGGGGTGAACCCAGCAGATCGGGTACCGAAGAGATAATATCAATACGCATAGTTCTTATCGCTTTATTCTGAATATAATATCCTTACTGCTCTCGGGGGTGAGGGGAATCTCTCTTTCCGAAGCGAGGGTGTAGCCTTGGTAGCCCAACTCCTCAAAGAGGCGGATGATCCGAGGGCGGTTCTCGCCGCCGCTCTCGATCAGCACGGTGGGGCGAAAACGTGCCAATAGGGGGTGCATCTCCTGCATGATGGGCCACTCGTAGCCCTCCACGTCGCACTTGATGAAGTCTAAACGGGGCAGCTCGGCAAAGAGCTCCGATCCGCACCGCATCTCGGCGGCATGCTCCACGCCTGCCCCTTCGCGTTTGAGGTGCACCTCGTTACGGCCGGTACCCAAGTAACCGCACTCACGGGCCGAATCGTTGGCCATCACCACCGTACGGCGCTCCTCCCCCAAGGCATAGGGGTAGATCTCCACATTGGCGCAGCGACGCACATTGTGGCTCAACACCTTGCGCGTGGGAGCCATCGGCTCTACGGCATAGACCTTTCCCTCCTCTCCGACCAGCCGACTCAAGGGGCGGGTGTAGTAACCCAGGTTGGCCCCGATATCGAGACAGTAGTCGCCCGGACGAACCAACGCTTCCAGGTGGTAGAGATACTCCAGAGCCTCGGAGTGGCGGCCCCATCCCATCTTTTGCCACAAAAAGACAAGGCTGCTCATCACCCGCAGGTAGCCTTCGAGTGGGAGGAGCCGATAGAGGAGTTTATGGATAAGATCCTTTAAAAACATTGTTACTATTATAATTCAATATACTTATAAGGATAACCGTTTTGGTTGAATAGATTATTTTCTTTGAATCTATTCTGGGTGACTCCGATAGCTATGGGGGATTGGTCAACACCTATCCAGTTCCTACCACAAAGATCAGCGGCAAATAAACTAGCTCCAGAACCACAGAAACAGTCTAAAACAATAGAATTAGGCGCTGAAGAGGCTTCTACAATAAACTTGAGCATCTCTATATTTTTTTCTGTGGGATATACGGGATTTATGGGGTCTTTGTATTCCCATATGTCTTGAGCTTTTCTTGTCAAATGTTCGTCAGCGTAATTTATTTTTCTAGGGTTCCCATTTTTTGACCATTCTATTAACCCAGCTTCATCAAGACGCTCAAGTTCCTCTACAGAACAACGCCAATGACGACCATTGGGAGGCATAATCCCTTTGAAAGGTTTGCTAGTTTCTCCCTTAGTTTCTCCCGGAGCATGTATCGGCACGGTTGTGTATCTTCTACCGTATTTATCCACTTTGGTGTACAAAGAGGAAATATCTTGAGTAGAACTTTTAACACGAGGATTATTCCAAATAGGATTAGCGCTTTTACTATAAAATAAAATCAAATCTTTGATATTACCATAGCCTACCCGGTCAAAATTTTTAGGGTTACATTTTATTCTTGTTATATCGTTTTTAAAATTCTCTGCACCAAAGATTTCATCAAGCATAATCTTTACATAGTGTCCTACTTTGTAGTCTATATGTAAATACAAAGATCCCTGTTCTGAGAGCAATTCATATATTAATTCAACTCGTTTTTTGAGAAACGATATAAAGTCCTTTCCCTTTAAATGATCGGTGTATGCAACTGTCGAGTTTGTAGATTTGCTAATAGTGGCTACCCTCCCATCTGCATCAACAGAAAAAGTTCCTCCTGTTGCAAATGGCGGATCAATATAGACCAAATCGATCTTCTCTTTGTAGCCGTTTTCGAGTAGCCACATTAAAGCCTTTTGGTTATCTCCTTTTATCAGTATATTCTTCTCCATACTCTATAGTGCATATAAGAAATCTCTTAGAAGCAAGGCGCTCATTACAGGAATATCATGTGTTGAAATTTCTGTATACATTTTTTTGTGCCCAGGGATATATAAAACACCATCCAAAATAGCAATATTGACAACATTTTCGGCAGTAGGTGTTGCTAATGTTGTTATTGCATCTAAAAATTGAGCATTCTGATGTCCCCCTTCGTCGGATATGAATTTTGCTTCTCCAATTACATATTTATTGTTAAACCTTGCAATGAAATCAATACCTTTATTTCGCTTGTACCCTAAATTGTTTTTTGCAAAATCTTTTAATTGGGCATCGCTTCCTGCAAGAATAGCATTATTGTCAGTTTGTGTAAAGATCTCCTCTTGTACTGGCAATACTCCCAATGTGCCAGTATTTACCCACCGCCTAAATAGGGGTCCCATCTGCCTATTCGTTTCTTTAGGTTCCGAACACTTTTCATATAATCGGTCTAACCCTAGCTCTCTAATTCTACCACAGATTCTATTGACCGTTTGAGGATTTCGTTCTATAGCGTTTCTGTCTTTCCTAAAGTATGGAACGTAGCCATCTTTTATGGGAAATAATTTTAAATCCAAAAGAGCCTTGAAGAGTTCAATGTTGTTATTCTGCTGAAAACTCCGCTCTACCCGTATCCAGATATTTTGATCAATATCTCGAATAGAATCTGGGCTTAAGGGATATACTGCAAAAAGTTGATCAAGGTAATTCCTTTGATTTGCTAAATTTATGCTTTGTTCAGTAAAATAATTCATATTAAAAATGTATGTGAAATTTCTTATTACAGAGCAGAGGGTTAATACTTCACTTCGTTGTTCAGCACCTCCACCACAAAGGGGTTGTAGAGCGACTCGTGGCCAATGGTTGACTTCTCGCCATGGCCCGGCCAGATTGTCACCTCGTCACCCAAGGGGAGGATCTGTTCCAGGATCGAACGCATGATCCAGGAGTAGTCGCCGCCGGGCAGGTCGGTGCGGCCGATGCTCTCCCGAAAGAGGGTATCGCCCGTGAAGAGGTTCTTGCTCTCGGCCTCATAGAGGGCCACATGGCCCGGGGTGTGGCCCGGTGTAGGGATCACCTTCAGGGTGGTGTGGCCGAAACGGATCTCGGCGTGCTGCTCCAGGTCGATGTCGATCGCAGGCAACCGGCCGATCTCCACACCGAAGATCATGCCGCTCACCGAAGCGGTGTCGAGCAGGAATTGATCCTTCTTTGAGAGGGCAAAGGGGATTTGGTACTCCTGCTTGAGGAACTCCACACCCAAGGTGTGGTCGAAGTGGCCGTGGGTGTTGACCGCCACGACGGGCTTGAGCCCCTGATTGGCGATAAATTGGCGGAGCACCTCATTCTCGCGCGACCCGTTGTTGCCGGCGTCGATAATGGCACACTCCATCGTCTCGTCCCACACGAGGTAGGTGTTCTCCTGAATCGGATTGAATACAAGGGTTGCTATCTTCATTGCTTGCTGTTTTTTTCTAAAGACGTTTTACCAACTTGACGACATTCTCCACATGGTGCGTGTGGGGGAACATATCCACGGGCTGTACCGCCTCCACGCGATAGTGGGCATCCAGAAGAGCCAGGTCGCGGGCCTGGGTGGCGGGGTTACAGCTCACATAGACAATGCGCTCGGGGGCGGCACGCAGGATCACCTCGATCACCGGCTCATCGACACCGGCACGCGGAGGGTCAAGGATGATCACATCGGGACGGCCGTTCTGCTCGACAAAACGATCACTCAGCACGGCCTTCATATCGCCGGCGTAGAAGGTGGTGTTCTCGATCTTGTTGAGGGCCGAGTTGACGCGGGCATCCTCAATGGCTTCGGGCACATACTCGATACCTACCACCTTGCGGCAACGTTTGGCGCAGAAGTTGGCAATGGTGCCCGTTCCGGTGTAGAGGTCGTAGAGCGTCTCGTCGCCCTTCAGGTCGGCGAAGTCGCGGGCCACCTTGTAGAGCTCGTAGGCCTGCTCCGAATTGGTTTGGTAGAAGGATTTGGGCCCTACCTTGAAACTGAGCCCCTCCATCTGCTCCAGGATGTGATCCTTGCCGGCGTAGCAGATCGGTTGCTGATCGCCGAGCGAGTCGTTCCACTTGAGGTTGACCATGTAGATCAGCGAGGTGATCTCCGGGAAACGCGCTTCGAGGTGGGCCATCACCCGCTCGATTGCTTCGGGCTGCTCCTCGCCAAAGACCACAATGAGCATGATCTCACCGGTCGAGGCGGTGCGGATAATGATGTTGCGCATCAATCCCGTGTGGGCACGAGCGTTGTAGAAGCTGAAGCCCTGCTCCCGACAGAAGCGTTTGATCTCCAAGCGTATTGCATTCGAGGGGTCGGCCTGCAACCAACATTTCTCAATATCGAGCACCTTGTCGAACATGTTGGGGATGTGGAATCCCAAGGCGGGTTCGGGTTCGATCTCGTGGGTTAAGTCGGCAATCTCCTCGTAGGTCATCCAGCGGCGATCGGCAAAGGTGTACTCCAACTTGTTGCGGTAGAATTGAGTGCGCTCCGAACCTAAGCAGGGGCGAATTTCGGGGAGCTCCACCTTACCGATGCGGGTGAGTTGGTCGCGCACCTGCTCCTGCTTAAACTTCAGCTGTTCCTGATAGGGCAGGTTCTGCCATTTGCATCCGCCACAGACGCCGAAGTGTTGGCAGAAGGGTTGCTCCTTCAGGGGGGAGTGTTGGCGGTAGTTGACCACAAAGCCCTCCATAAAGCGGCGACGCTTGATGCGGATCTGCACATCGACCACATCCCCGGGAACGGTCATCGGGACAAAGACCACTTGGTCGTTCCACCGTCCCATGGCCTTACCTTCGGCTGCCAGGGTGGTTATTTCAAGCCCCTCGATCAGGGGGTAGTTTTGCTTCTTTCGAGCCATATCTGTCGGTTAAATTCGTAAGTTCAACATGGATTAGAGCCAACCGCCCGATTCGGAACGGTAGCTGCGGGCAATCAGAGCTAAGCGATGCTCCACCACACTCTCGCCTACTGTGGCCTTTACCCCGATAGTGGCACACCCCCTCTTGGCGCAGTTGATGCGCAGCTTCGTACCGTCGATAAGCGCCCGCATTTGGAGCCTCTCTTCGGCCTCGAGGCTGTCACTGAGCGTGAAGGAGAAGCGGCTGTTCTGGGCGGCACCACCAAAGAAGAGGCCGAGGTCAACTTCGAAATCCTCATTGCAGGGGATCGTTACCACGGGGGTCTCCTCAATCGACATCAAGAGGCGGAAGGCATCCACCTGACCACCGCCCATCTTGTTTTGGTAGTCGACCAGGAAGATGCGCACCTCGTCATACTGGTAGTCCGAGTAGTTGAATCCGTAGGTGATCTTGGCTCCACTCAGGTAGCTGTCGATCGAGCGGGTGGCACTCAACAGAAGTGAGCGATACTCCTCGGCCGTGTAGCGGCGACCCAGATCGAGGGCATAGGAGAGCCCCAAGGCTGCCACACCCGAGACATGGGGGCAGGCCATCGAAGTCCCCTCCATGTAGCCGTAGCCGCTGTCGTTGAGCAGGCTGTAGATCATGCCCTCGTTCTCGAAGTTGTCCACATCACCACCCGGGGCCGAGATGTCGACCCAGTTGCCGTAGCTTGTATAGCCGGCCGGCGTGAAGTCGGGGGAGGTGGCGGCCACGGCGATCGTCGGGGAGTAGCACCCCGGGGCGAGGCGCTGATCCTTCACCTGGCGGTTGCGGTAGAGGCTGTTGCCATCGTTACCGGCTGCAAAGATCACCAATCCGCCATTGAGCGGTCCCTCGGCGCGGGGGGTGGAGATAAAGTAGTCGATCGCCTCCTTCTCAAAGCCGTAGCCATCCTCGCTGGCCCAATACTCCTCCGTGCAGTCGGGGCCGAAGCCGTAGCTGCACTGGGCAATGTGGGCGCCACGATTGGCGGCCCAGACCATCGCCTTGGCGGCGGCATCGGGGGTTGAGGTGTCCTGCCCGTAGCTGTCGTAGTCGAAGATCTGGCAACACATCAGGCTCACTCCGCGCGTGGAGGAGTCGCCACCGGCAATACCGGCAATGCCTTCGTTGTTGTTGCTCACAGCCCCCACAATACCTGCAACGTGGCTTCCGTGCGAGGGCTTGTCGCCGTATTCGTCGCGGTACTCCCAGTCGATGGAGATGGGGGTCTCGGTCGTGGTGCAGAAGTTACCGCCGTGGCGCAGGTACTCCTCCGTGTCGGTGGTGTTGACCCAGAGGTTGCCCGCCAGGTCGGGATGGGTGAGCTGCATCGGTTCGTCGAGAACGGCAACGATGATACGCGAATCCCCCTTCTCGATGGCCCAGGCGTCAAAGAGGTTGATGTCGGCACCGGCTACGGCACCGCTGATCGTGCCATCGTTGTGGTAGTTCCATTGGCGGTAGAGACCCTGGTCGTTGGTCGGAAGCGAAGAGTTGCGTGCTGCATCACTACCGGGAGCCTCGCTTATGGCTCGAAGTTGCCGGCGGGGGTGCTTCAAGGGGTAGAGGTACTGCACGGCCACCACCCCCTCGGCTGCTGCCATGCAGTGGGCGGCCTCCTTCAGGTTGCTCTCCTTGAGGAAGGTGAGGCGGTACCAGCAATCGAGGCCGGCCGCCTGCAGGCGATCCTCGAAGGCGGGGTCGCAGAAGAGGCGGGTTATGCGGGCCCCGGGCAGCGCCTCAAGGCCCCGATCAATCGAGGCAACCCCCGAACGACTACCGCCCGAACGGGTGGCATTGCGGGTGATCTCCTCGCTTTGGGCGGGATCGACCTTGATGGCCAACATGCCGGCGATGGCATGCTCGGCTTGATTGAGAATTTTATGGCTCCCCTCCGTACCGTTTTGGGGCGAAAACGACGGGTCGAGATCGCGGCTGCAGGAGGCCGCCAGGAGCAATGCTATCAGGTAGAAAATTCGTTTCATGGTTGCATGAGGCTTTATTGAATCTTCAAAGATAGGCATTTTTGCGCAAAGTGAAAAAAAGTCGCCCCCACAAAGCGCTTTTTCTTTGAAAAAGGCTTTGAAGAGGGCGGTTTATTCCCCTTTTAGGCTGGTTATCCCACTTGGCGGGCCAGGGTAAAGACAAAGAGCAATCCCCCTTCGGGGCGGTTTCGTACCTCGATCATGCCACCGTGAAAGAGTACGGCATGTTTGACGATGGCCAGTCCGAGGCCCGTGCCTC
>CAZRJU010000082.1:0-7446 GCA_964600455.1 uncultured Alistipes sp.
CCGACCCTCTGCTTGTAAGGCAGATGCTCTGAACCAGCTGAGCTAAGCTCCCGAATCAATGGCTTGGGACTGCAAAGGTAATTCAAAAATTCGAAACTCCAAATTTTTTCACAACTTTTTTTGTTGCCGGTGGAGTTTCGGAGGAAACTCTCAAACCTCACCTTCTGCAACCCTCGCGCATATCAGCGCCTGAACAAGGACTTGAACCTAGGACCCCATGATTAACAGTCATGTGCTCTAACCAACTGAGCTATTCAGGCTTTTCTTAAGAACCTTTGGGAGTAAGCGGTGTCGTTTATTCCCGTTTTCGGAGTGCAAATATAGAGCATTTTTTTATTCCTGCAAAATAATTGGCAGATTTTTTTTTGATTTTTTCTCGATATTTTAATTGAGGATGGGCGCTTGTAGCGTGTAATCCGCTGATAGTCCGTACCTTGATGTTTTTTTTTGGCCGGCTCTTTTTTTGCAGAAGAGGGGCCGTTAGCGCTTGACCCACTCCGGCGAGGAGTCTACGAGCCGAAGTGCCAATGTCGCTGCCATATTTTTCTGATCTGAAAAGTTTAACCAAGGGGCAAGGCAGACAAAATTTTCAATAAATACAAACGTTTCTACTGTAAGACCCTTGAGTTCGGATGAACGCGGTATATAATGTGATCTTTCGTGGCCGGGTTTTGGTAATCTCAAGAAAAAATAAGTAACTTTGCAGATGATCATGAAGCGATTGGTTTATATGTTGGTGCTGCTCCTGGCCTTTGGCGGGGGGCGGGCGATGGGTCAAGGCGGGCTCCATATTGAGCGTCCCGTCTGGAACTTTGGCACGACAGCCGAGGATGGTGGGCCTATTGGCCACACCTTCACGGTGGAGAATCGGGGAAAACACCCCGTTGTGATCCTCGACATCGCGACCTCGTGTGGCTGTACGAAACCGCGTTTCACGCGTCGTCCCTTGCTGCCGGGAGGAAGCGATAAGATCGAGGTGTCGTTCAATCCGGCCGGCATGAGCGGTATGGTGGAGCGTACACTCACGCTTTATGGCGAGCGGCAGCAGGTGATCGGCCACTTGGTTGTGCGCGGGAAGGTCACGCCGCGCAAGCGTACGGTTGAGGAACGCTATCTCATTGATCTGGGCCAAGGTCTGCGCCTTGCGGACAACTTCCTTACCTTGGGCGAACTGCGCCATAACGAGTTGCGCGAGATCCGTATCGGAGTGGTCAATACGGCCTCGAAGGAGTGCCAGCTAACCTTTGTGCCACAAGGGGAGAGCCCCTACTGCCACATCGAGGCTCCCGAGCGGTTGGCTGCGGGGGAGGAGGGCGAGTTGATCGTCCGGGTCGAGGTGCCCGCCTCGAGCCGCCTCTACGGCACCTGGCAACTGGGGTATCGGATCCTCATTGACGGAGAGCCGATCAGGGTGCCGCTGACCCTCAATGCCCTATTGGTCGATGCCTCGCCGCGGGGTGGCGGTTGCGCCCGTATTGAGGAGATGAATATCCATGTGGGGGATGTGCGGCGCGATAAAGGGCCCCATTGTGGGGAGTTGGTGATTCACAACGATGGCCGCAATCCGCTAACCGTTAGGAAGATCCTTTTGGAGGATGGCATGAGTTCTTCGCTTCGGGGCGGAGAGGTGATCCCGGCGGGTGGTGTGTTGCGTGCCGAGCTTTGGATCGACACCTCCGAGATGGATTTCGGAGGCTTCTCCAAGCGTTTTCAGTTGGTGGTTAGCGGCCAGGAGCCGTTGCGTCGCCTGCGCCTGAGCGGAGTGGTGATTGAGTAAGATTTTGCAACAGAGATAACAACAAGCTATGTTTAAGATTTTAGAGAAAAAATGGTTGGCCGAGGGCATCTGTGGGATGCGCATTGAGGCACCGCGTGTAGCGCGTGCCGCACAGCCTGGCCAGTTTGTCATCGTTCGTGTGGACGAGAAGGGTGAGCGTATCCCCCTCACGATTGCCGACTATGATGCCACCGAGGGGTGGGTGACGATCGTAACACAGGCGATCGGTGTCTCGACCCGCAAGCTCTGCGCTCTGGAGGCGGGTGAGGCGTTGGCCGATTTTGCCGGCCCGTTGGGTCGTCCCTCCGATTTCGTGGAGGAGCCTTTGGAGGAGGTGCGTCAGCGCCGCTACCTCTTTGTGGCCGGTGGTGTAGGTACGGCACCGGTCTATCCACAGGTCAAGTGGCTCAAGGAGCATGGCGTGGAGGTGGATGTGATTATTGGCGCCAAGACCCGCTCGATGCTGATCTATACGGAGGAGATGCGTCGCGTGGCCACCAACCTCTACATCGCAACGGACGACGGTTCGGAGGGTTTCCATGGCTTGGTGACCAACCTGATCGACGAGTTGATCGAGCAGCGAGGCAAACACTATGATCTATGTGTGGCCATCGGCCCGATGATCATGATGAAGTTTGTCTGCCTGACCACCAAGAAGTACGCCTTAAAGAGCATCGTATCGCTCAATGCCCTGATGGTGGATGGTACGGGCATGTGTGGTGCCTGCCGTGTGTCGGTTGGGGGCAAGACGCTCTTTACCTGCGTGGACGGCCCCGAGTTCGACGGCCATGAGGTCGATTTCGACGAGGCAATGCGTCGTCAAGGCATGTACCGCACCCAGGAGGAGCGTGCCGCAGCCATCTATGCCGAGCGTATGGCCGGCCACCAATGTAGAATCGGCTTGGATAAATAGCCCAACAAAGAGACCATTATGGCAAATAAGATTCCGCGCGTACCCGTACGCGAACAAGACCCGCAAGTGCGGGCAACCAACTTCCGGGAGGTGTGCTACGGCTACAACCTCGAGGAGGCGATGTTAGAGGCTAGCCGCTGCCTGGATTGCAAGAACCCGCGTTGTGTGGGTGCTTGCCCCGTACATATCTCCATTCCCGAATTTATCCGCGAGGTTACACTCGGCAAGATTGCCGAGGCCGCCTCAGTGATCCACCGCGACAGCTCCCTGCCCTCGATTTGCGGCCGTGTCTGTCCGCAGGAGAGCCAATGCGAGGGGGCCTGTATCCTTGGGATCAAGGGCGAGCCGGTGGCGATCGGCAAACTGGAGCGTTTTGTGGGAGACTGGTCGTTGGAGCATACCCCCGAAGATCAATCCACCCCTTGCTGTGAGCAGAAGAATGGCCATCGGGTGGCAGTTGTCGGTAGCGGCCCTTCGGGTTTGGCCTGTGCCAGCGACCTGGCCAAGATGGGTTATGAGGTGCATGTCTTTGAGGCGCTCCACAAGTTGGGCGGTGTGTTGGTCTATGGTATTCCCGAGTTCCGTCTGCCGAAGGAGGCGATCGTTGAGCGCGAGATTGCCGAGGTGAAACGTCTGGGGGTAACCTTCGAAACGGACGTTGTTATCGGCCGCACGATCACGGTGGATGCCCTGCTCGATGAGGAGGGCTACGAGGCTGTCTTTATCGGTTCGGGGGCCGGTCTTCCCCGCTTTATGGGGATCCCCGGGGAGAACCTCAACGGGGTGGTTTCGGCCAACGAGTTCCTTACGCGTGCCAACCTGATGCGTGCCTTCGATCCCGAGCATGACACCCCGATCTATGTCGGTAAGCGTGTGGTCGTGGTTGGTGGTGGTAATGTCGCCATGGATGCCGTACGTACGGCCAAGCGCCTGGGATCGGAGGCGGTCATTGTCTATCGTCGTGGCGAGAAGGAGCTTCCTGCCCGCGTGGAGGAGGTACACCATGCCAAGGAGGAGGGGATCGAATTCCGCATGCTGACCAACCCGACCGAGGTGCTCGGCGACGAGAAGGGATGGGTCAAGGCGATCCGTTGTGTGGAGATGGAGTTGGGCGAGCCCGACCAGAGCGGTCGTCGCTCTCCGGTTGTAAAGCCCGGCAGTGATTTCGAGGTGGAGTGCGATGTGGTGATCATGGCCCTCGGTACTTCGCCCAACCCGCTGATCGCCTCGACAACCAAGGGTCTTGAGACCAACCGCCGGGGCTGTTTGGTAGCCGATGAGGCCGGCACGACCACCCGCGAGGGGGTATTTGCCGGAGGTGATGCCGTAACGGGAGCCGCTACGGTGATCCTGGCCATGGGGGCCGGTCGTCGTGCTGCCGAAGCTATCGATCACTATATCCAATCGAAGAAGGGATGAAAGGCCTGCTCTGTGCACTGCTCCTTGTGATGCTTTGCGCCTGCTCCAAACCTCGGGAGGAGCTCTTTGAGGGGACAATCTCCGAGATTAGGATCGACACCCTTGCGATCACCTCGAAGGATCGGGTGAGGTTGGATTTCCTTGTCGCGGGGGCCGAGATGGTTCACTTTGAGGGGTTGGTCGAGGGGGCGCCGGTGAAGGTGACCTATCGGGAAAAACTCAGTAAGAACCGCGCCAATCCGGCCCTTCGTATCGAGGTGAATCCCACCTATGCCCGCCTGATGGGGCATTGGATAGAGGTGGGTGATGGGGCCCGTGCCTATGGTATGGGGATCGCCCTTCTTCCTCGGGGAGAGGCCCATTCGATTGGGATGCAGACCATGCTCTTTAAGTCGTGGCGGCTCACACCGCAGGGCAATTTATGGCTTGCGGGCCATAGCTTAGGTAACGGGCAGACCATCGCTGTGGAGGATGAGTGGCGCATTGTGAGGCTCACGGACGAGGAGTTGACGTTGGCGCTGGAGGAGCTGACCCTTCACTTCTGCCGCGAGACCGAGGCCGATCGTGAGGCCCGTCGTGCGCGCGAAGAAGCCCCCGCCCAACGCGGCCGCAGGTAGTCTGTAACAAAGATCATAAAGAGGTTATCCTTCTCATGGGGGGATAACCTCTTTTGTTTTCTATGGGTGATCTACATCTCTGTTGTGCGCTGTCGCCTCGATAAAGTGCCGCCAAAAGGGGTAGTTGCGGGGTTTACTCCAACCATGACATCCAAAGGGCAGCTTCCCTGCGGATAGCTCGTAGCAGAGGGCAGGATGGGTATCGAACGAGAATCCGAGAGCCTCCCGGAATGTGGGGTAGGAGAACTCGTGCGGGATCAGGCTCCAGAACCAATCCTCGTTGTAGATCGTCCCTTTGCGCTCCTTGAAGAGGCTGATTAACTCCTTGTAGCGCTCGGTGGCCCGAATAAAGGACTCCACCCGCCTGAGTGATAGTCCGCCGTTGCCCACGCGATTGAAGTAGTCTTGCCGCATGAGGGGATGGCGCCTGCCAAAGAGTGCTTTGCGCCACTTGAGCCAGAGTTTTATGGGCCAACGTTCGTAGATCTTGCGTTTGGGCCAGGGTGCCCCCACATAGTCGTAGCCACGGCGACACCACGCTTCCAACTCGTCCGAAAAGATCCAGGCATCGGTCTGGCAGATCAGGATGTAGTCCACCCCGCGAAACCGCTCGTAAAACTCCCGTGAGAGCATCATGCGGTTGTAGCCCTCAATACCGCACTCCGTTCCCAACCACTCGCGCGGGACACGCTCCACCTCGCAACGCTCATGGCAGGAGAGGTAGAAGAAGAGGTCAAGCCCTTCGGGTGCGAGGAGCAAAATCGGGTAGCGCGACCCCAACTGGCGCACCATCTGGCGGAAGGAGGCTGCCGATCGATGGCCGGGTAGCTCCTCATAGATCGGAACCACCACCTTGACAAGTTCGTTTTTCATCGGGATTTGCTGTTTCTTTCGGCATGGAGCAAGTTCTGTGCCGAAGCTTCCGACACGCCTAATTATCATAGGTGTAGGCGGAAGATGAATCCCATTGAGCGAAAAAAGTCGCGAAAACTTGCAAATATGTAAAATATACTTTACATTTGCGGTGGCAAACGGGATAACTGCGCAGATCCGGCAAGTTTGCCTTTGATTGAAAACCTAAATGTACGGTGTTATGAAAAAAGATCTCTTGTTGCCCAACGGCTTTAAGAAAGCGGGTTGGGTCTTGCTCTTCACCTCGCTGGTGATGGGTGCCTGGGCTGCCTGGCTCGATTTCGACTTCTCGAAGTCGGCCCTGCTTGTATCGTTGCAACTTGCGACGAACTCCCTGTTGAACAACTACATTGTCATCGGCCTCTGGCTTGGGGTGATCCTTGTGGGGTGCTCGCGCGAACGGGTGGAGGATGAGATGATTGGCCGCATACGGCTCAATGCTCTGCTTGCAGCCTTCTACTTCCAGGCCCTCTTTATCGTGGTGGCTACGCTGGTATGCAACAGTTTTGACTATCTGGATATTATGATCTACAACTTAGTCTCCTATCCGCTGATCTTTATTGTGGCCTACTGTTGGATGCTGTGGCGAACCCTTAAAATGACCGGAGATGAAGAATAGGATTCGTGTGGCACGCGCCGAGGTGCGTATGACGCAGCAACAGTTGGCCGATGGGGTAGGGGTGAGCCGCCAGACGATCCATGCCATCGAGAACGGGCGCTTTGTCCCCTCCACCCTGCTGGCGCTCAAAATAGCCCGCCTCTTCTCCAAGTCCGTTGAGGAGCTCTTCGCACTCGAAGAGGAGGATTAGGAGTGTGGCGTAGCAAAGCGTGAAACAACACCCCTCCCACCAAAGGAAGAGGTGTTGTTTCGTTGTACAGGCTGTTTCGCAAAAGAAAAATCGGCGTTTGCTGTTGGACGAAAGAAAAAAATCACTACCTTTGCCTTACATAAGGAGCCCTTACGAACCAAGCGTTACGAGGGGTGAAAAGGGAATCCGGTGAAAGACCGGGACAATACCAGTTGCTGTAAGTCCCATCCTGACAGGCTGTTAAGCCGATTATTAGGATGATTGCTACGCACTCTTTGCCACTGACCGATGAGTCGGGAAGGCGCGCAAGCGGGGACAAGTCAGAAGACCTGCCTTGTGTTTTAATGGATCTCCACCTGCTGGGATACGGGTCGAAATCAACTTTTTTAACTGCCTGCATTTTTTTGTGGTCGTATCGTGATGGGCGCATTACGCCTGTTGCATTGGCTTGCTACCCCAAGGAGGGTGTCTCTGTTCGCCGCTTGATTTGGAGGCCGGTTATCGAACCTGATTGCATAAAATTTTGCGTCTATGGACACCGCCCAAGCGAACCTCCATAAGCCCGAGAACCCGATTCTCAAGAGCAACTTATGGAAATTCTTTAAGATCTTGCGCGTCCAGGCAAACCCACTCTACTGTTTGCTTGAGGCGAGCCCGATACACTATGCCCGGATCGCCATCATTGACAAGGCCGATCCGGAGATTCGTCGTTGGGTGACGATCCGGCAATTTATTCGTTCGCTTCGCCGTATGCCCTCCTCGCAGCGGGTTTATCGCCTGGAGATCTGGTGCTGCACACCCTCTTGTGAGCCGCGGATCTACTGCCATGAGGCGGTCAATCGGCAGGATCTTGCTGTTGAACAACTCATTGGACGCTTTCGGGAGATCTTGGCTTTTCACCTACTAAAGGCCCGGCAGCAGGGCACTCCTTTAGAACTCACCCCCTGAGCAGGTGAGCCGTTACCGGTTCAAACAGCGCTACTTGGAGGAGCTCTCGCA
>CAZRJU010000083.1:0-7372 GCA_964600455.1 uncultured Alistipes sp.
AGATCTCCAGGTCGCCCTTCTCGGGGTTGATGATCACGTCGAAGTTCTGGTCGGTGCCGTACTGCTTCTCGAGGGCGTGGCGGAATACATCCTCCAACACGCCGATCATCGTGCTTTTGTCGATGTTCTTCAGCTCTTTGAACTCTGCAAAGTTGCTGATCAAATTCAGATTGTCCATCTTTTATATTGCTTTGTTTTTGTTGTTTTCCTTTTTTGTGCGGGGTGGCCCTAATGTTGCAAGCCAATCAAAATTACAACCCTAAAGTTGCAACCTAATCAAAATAGTAGTCCTAAAGTTGCAGCCCAATCAAAATTACAGTCCTTAAACTGCCCCCCCCCGGAGTTGTGGGCCCCCCTATTTGAAGTCGAGGTGCTCCTTCGTGTACTTGATCTCGCTAAAGGGGTAGGTGCGCGTAACCTTAACGAGCTCCTTGCGCTTCTTTCCCTCCACGGCCTGTTTCTCTTCGTAGCTCAGGGTGATCTCCTCCTCGCTCACCTTGTCGAGCAGGGCGAGAATCTTGATACCGTTGGTGAGCAATACCTCCACGGGGCGCCCCACCAATTTGCGGTACTGGCGCAGCTGCTTGAGCTCCGAGCCGATACCGGCCGAGGCCACCATCAACTCAAAATCCTCCACATCGCGGTCAAACTCCGCCTCAATGGCGCGGCTGAGGGCCACACACTGATCAATGGCAACCGACGTGTCGCTGTCGATCAATAACTCTACTTCGTTTGCAGGGGTCGCCGTGCAACTCACCACAAACAGATCACTCCCCTCCAAATGGCGGGCAGCAACCTCCTCTATCTTTTTCGTGTCAATCATAGTCGTTCTTGTCGGTAAAACAACCCCTCGCAACCTCCCACTTCGGATGGCATTTCATTCCGAACAGCCTCCTGCCTCACAGCCTTTAATTTTGCACGGCCTTCCATCTTGCACGGCCCCGGGTATTTACGAAACGAGGGGACTGTTCGTCCCCTCGCCATCATCGGTCTTGTTTTACGGTGCAAATATAGCGAAAATTTTGATCCCCGCAAAATAAATAAGGGGGAAATCGCTTTTTGTGGCAAAAAAACTGTTTTATAGCCTCAGGAAGCCGATGCCGAAGCGCTCCACGGCAGCCCGTTCGAGCATCTCGCGGGCCGAGGGGTCGGCAATCGAGATCAGGGCCTTGGCACGCTCGGCTAAGTTCTTGTTGCGCAGGTAGACGATACCGTGCTCTGTGGCCACATATTGCGCCTGGAAGCGCGTCGTAACGACACCGGCACCCGGAGTGAGCGTGGGCACGATCTTCGAGATCCCCTTGGTGGTGATCGACGGCAGGGCGATAAAGCACTTGCCGCCCTCGCTCAAGGCTCCGCCATACATGAAGTCGTGCTGGCCGCCCACACCCGAGAAGATCGTCGTACCGATCGAGTCGGCACAAATCTGCCCCGTGAGGTCGATCTCGAGGGCCGAGTTGATGGCCATCACCTTGGGGTTCTGGCGGATGTTGGCCGGATCGTTTGTCCAGGCCACATCGCGGAATACCACGTCGCGGTTGCCGTTGAGGTAGTCGTAGAGGCGGCGGCTGCCGAGGGCCAGACAGGCCAACGACTGCCCCGGATAGAGCTTCTTGAGCGAGTTGTCAATGATGCCCTGCTGAATAAGGGGTACCACGCCATCGGTCATTGCCTCGGTGTGGAGACCCAAGTGCTTGTGGTCGTGAAGGGCATCCAACACCGCATTGGGAATGCCGCCCACTCCGATCTGGAGGGTGGCACCATCGGGCACCTCGGCTGCGATGTAGTTGCCGATCTTACGCTCCATCTCGTTGGGTACGGCAATGGGGAGCTCGACTAACGGCTCGTCGCCCCGTACTAATGCGTCGATCTTTGAGATGTGAATCACGGGATCGCCAAAGGTGCGCGGCATATAGCGGTTCACTTGGGCGATGATGCGCTTCGAACACTCGGCTGCCGAGAAGGCCAAATCGGCCGAGATACCGTAGGAGACGTAGCCCTCCTCGTCGGGCTCGGAGACATTGAGCAGGGTAACATCGAGGGGCACCTGCCCGCTGCGGAAGAGGAAGGGGATCTCCCCCAAGAAGGCGGGAATGGTCTGGCCGACACCCTCCTTGATCGCCTTGCGCACGCAGTTGGCCACAAAGAAGGAGTTGGTCTCGAACGAATCCATCAACTCGCGCTTGGCATAGGGGGCATCCTCCCGCCCGATGGCAAAGGCCGAGTAGACCTTCACGCCGCGCAACTCACCGGCCCGCTCGGTCATGGCCCGCACCAACACCTCGGGAATCGAGGTCGACCCCTGAATGTAGACCGAGTCGCCCGATTGGATCAGCTTCACCGCCTCGGCGGCCGACACATATTTAATATCACTCATGCAAAAATCGCTTAAAGATTAGTAATCGCGGCTGAAGAGTTGCAGACGCTTGTCCAATTCGTCGTACTGGTAGTCCGAGATCATCGAGACACATCCGCGCAGTCCCTGACGTGTGCTCCCCGTCGGGGCTAACGTGATGGCCGAGATACCGTAGTAGATCAGCTTGTTGATCAGCTGTTCACCCGTCATATCCTTATAGCCGAAGGTGAAGAAGAAGCCGTCGCTCACCTCCTGGTCGCAATCCTTGTCGTAGACGATGTGAAAGCCGTTCTTGATCATGATCTCCTTTACGCGTGCGGCACGGCGGGCATATTCGCGCGTGTGGCCCACGAAGTCGAGCCTTCCGTCCGAAGCGGCACGGAACATCGCCGCCAAGGCATACTGGGCCGAGTGGGGCACCCCCGACGAGAGTACGTAGAGGATGTTGAAGATGAAGTTGCGACGGAACTGACCATCATTGCCGTAACGCTTGGCAAAACCCGCATAGCAACGGTCGGCCAATGAGGGGCTCATCGCCACCACGGCAATACGCTGTCCGGCATAGGAGAACATCTTGGAGCCCGACAAGAGGTGCATGCAGTTGTGTGTGTAGCGAGCCACCGTAGGCTGATAGGGGGGCTCAAAGGGCTTCGAGCGATCCTCGCGGAAATCCATATTGAGGTAGGCCAAATCCTCCACCACGATCACGTCATACTTGGTTGCCATGCGGCCGATGATCTCCAACTCCGCCTCGGTGAGGCACATCCAGGTCGGGTTGTTGGGGTTGGAGTAGATCATGCCGCTGATGCGGCCCGAGGAGAGGATCTCTTCGAGCTTGGCCTCTAACTTCTCGCCACGGTAGTCGATCACGTCGAACGACTCGTAGCGCACACCCTGTACCCGGCACTGCGACTTCTGTACCGGAAAGCCCGGGTCGATGAAGAGGATCGTGTCGCGGTCTTCACGCATCTGCGTAAGGGCCATGAAGGAGGCAAAGGCACCCTGCATGGAGCCCACCGTGGGGACAAAGCACGAGGGGGGGATGTCCAGATCAATGAAGGCCTTGACAAAGCGCGAAGCCTCCTTGGTGAGGGGTTCGATGCCGGTGATCAGGGGGTATTTCGAGCCCACACCGGCCAACAGGGCCTCATGCTCAGCCTCGATGCCGATCTGCTCGGCCGGCAGACCCGGCTCGCCGATCTCCATGCGGATATACTCCACCCCCATCTTGGCCTCGATGTCCTTCACGACACTCACAAACTGGCGAATCGAGGCGGCTCCCAACTCTTTGGCGTTGCGCAGACCGTTGGCAATGCAGATGTTATCGACGGTCTGTTTATCTAACGGGCGCTCCATACGCTTACATCTTAACGGAGTTGGCATAACCGGCCCGCACGGCGGCTAAATTCTTCTTGACGACCTCTTCGCCCTTGCGGCCAAAGATGCGCTCCACACCGGCCTCGATGGTCTCGGCCGTCATGCCGAGCATCGGAATAGCCGCACCGAGTAACACCATGTTGGCTGCCTGAAGCGGTGCTCCGGCCTCCTTGGCTAACTGCTCCACGTCGAGCATTACCACACGCGGCAGGGCCTTCAGGCGGGCCTTCAGCGCCTCCACGTCGGGGTAGTTGTCGATGTTGATGAAGGGGGTAGAACTCGTTACGATCCACCCCTCCTGCTTCAGGTAGGGCAGGTAGCGCAGCGCCTCCATCGGCTCCAAGGAGATGATCAGGTCGGCACCCCCCTTGGGGATCAGATCCGAAGCGATCGGATCGGACGAGAGACGCAGGTTGGACTGCACATCCCCACCGCGCTGGCTCATGCCGTGCACCTCGGCCTGCTTGATATAGAGATCTTCACGAAGGGCGGCCTCGCCAATAATGGTGGCAATCGAGAGGATGCCCTGGCCGCCTACACCGGCCAAAATAATATCTTTTTTCATCTGTGCTTGCTGTTTTGGGTTTTACTTCTTCTGCTGTTTGGCATGACGCTTCAGGGTCTGGATGCACTCGCGGCGCGGGATCACGACCGAGACTCCCGGGTAGTTGACCTCCTCGCGCAGCACGGCCTTGATCTCCTCCATGTTCTTGGGCAGGGGTACCACCACGCGGATATGCTCACTCTCCACGCCCACACCGCGGCAGATCGCCTCGATGCGGCCCGTACCGGCCGAGTCCTGACCACCGGTCATGCCCGTTGTGAGGTTGTCCGAGATCACCACCACCACGTTGGCCTTGGCGTTGACGCAATCCAACAGACCGGTTATGCCCGAGTGGGTGAAGGTCGAGTCGCCAATGACGGCAAACGCGGGGAACTGCCCGGCATCGGCGGCACCCTTGGCCATCGTAATCGAGGCTCCCATGTCGACGCACGAGTGGATGGCGCGGAAGGGAGGCAGTGCCCCCAACGTGTAGCAGCCGATATCGGCAAAGACGCGGGCGTTGTCATACTCGCGTGCCACCTCGTTCAGGGCTGCATACATATCGCGGTGGCCGCAACCCTGGCAGAGGGCAGGGGGGCGCGGAGCCACCAACGGCTCGGCATCGTAGGTGGCCAGCGCCTCCAGACCGAGGGCTTTGCGTACGGAGTCGGGCGTGAGCTCGCCGGCACGCGGCAGGGCTCCCGTCAAACGACCCGTAACGGGGATCGACGAGGGGACAAGAGCGCGCATTTGCTCCTCCACAACGGGCTGACCCTCCTCCATGACCATCACCTCCTCAACGCCCGAGGCAACGAGCTCATCGACCAAGGCTTTGGGCTGGGGGTATTGGGCGATCTTCACCACGGGGAAGGGGCACCCTTCGGGGTAGTTCTCCATCAGGTAGTTGTAGGCGATACCGCAGGCCACGATGCCCAAGCGCTTCTCCTTGCCCGGCGTAAAGCGGTTGAAGCCCGCCTCGAGGGCATCCTTCTCGAAGGCAGCCTGCTCCTCCAGAAGGGTGTTGTAGCGTACGCGCGAGTTGGCCGGCAGCAGGATCCACTGACGGGGATTCTCGGGGGTGGAGGGGGCGTTTTGCTCACGCGGCTCGGCCAGCGTAACCACGGCACGCGAATGGGCCATACGCGTTGTAATGCGCATCAAAACGGGAATATGGTAGCGCTCCGAGAAGTCGAAGGCGGCACGCGTCATATCGTAGGCCTCCTGTTGCGATGAGGGCTCGAAGGTGGGAATCAGCGAGAATTTGCCATAGAAGCGCGAATCCTGCTCATTCTGCGAGGAGTGCATCGAGGGGTCGTCGGCAGCCACCACCACCAGGCCTCCGTTGGCTCCCGTCATGGCCGAGTTGACAAAGGCATCGGCGGCAACATTCATGCCCACATGCTTCATGCAGACTAAAGCACGCTTACCCATGTAGGACATACCAAGGGCTGCCTCCATGGCGGTCTTCTCGTTGGTGGCCCAACGGCAATGCACGCCGCTCTCGCCCTCCTTGCGGGCCGCTTCGTGCAGCTGAATAAACTCCGTGATCTCGGTGGAAGGGGTGCCCGGGTAGGCATAGACGCCCGAAAGTCCGGCATGAAGCGCGCCTAAAGCGATCGCCTCATCGCCCAAAAGAACTCTTTTCATATTGTTAAGTTTTAAGGTTTATTTCCTGTTTTGATACTACATATGCAGATATCAGAGGTAAAGTTAGGACATTTTTTTGGAAATTCAAAATTCTAAATTCAAAATTCATAATTGAGGAGGGGTGGAGCGGTGGGAATAACGGGAATAACGGGATTGCCCGGAGCGCATTACCTTAAAAGTAATCGCCCCGAGCAAAGACCTAATTGTGAATTTTGAATTATGAATCTTGAATTCCCCGAAGAACTACTGTGGGACAAAGATATAGGTGATCGTTCCCCGCTGCCGATCCGGAGCCGAGGGGTCGATATTGACCGTCGAAGAACGGGCGGCACGCAGGGCCACCTCGCGCATGTAGTCGTCGCCACCCGAGAGGACACGGGCCGCGGAGACCTTGCCGTTGCAGCGCACCTCGACCTCGACGACCACCTCGCCGCCTCCTTCGCACTGGAAGGCGGGTTTGAGCAGGTGGCGCTCGGTGCGGGTGGGGTTTTTGATATCGAGCCTTACGGTGACGTAGCCGGCTACCCGGGCATCCTCTCGCTCGCCGCTGCCACGGCCCTCCTGCCCATTGTCGCGGCCGATGGCATCCACCTCGGCCAGGGCCCGTTCGTAGGCCTCGCGGTTGGCCCGCATCTGCTCGGCGGCAGCCGCAGCTCCGGCATTGAGTTCGGCGGCATGATTGCCTCGATCGGTGGAGAGATTCTCGTTGAGTACGTTCTCGTTGGAGGTTACGTTGCGCACCTCGTCCCAGTTGAAGGTCTCCTCGCCCGCTTGCTGCCGCTGCTCCACCTCGCGTTGCAGTCGGTCGCGCTCGGCCTCTAATGTTTCGAGCGTTCCGAGGTCGATGTAGAGGGTCTGCTCAACGCGGTCGCCACCGACGGTAATCTTCGAGGCCACGAAGGCAATGGCCAACACCAAATAGGCGGCCAGTGTGATGAAGAGACCGAAACGGTGGTCGTAGGCCCACTCGCCCGCATCGGTCGAGCGGTTGTCGAAGGGCAGGCGTAACCGAGGGCGTTTGAGGGGTTTATCGGGTTGTGTGTTCTCCATCTTCTTCCTTAATTTTGAGCAAAAGTACTATTTTTTAAGGAAAAATTCCTATCTTTGCGAAAATAATCATTAAGCAAACGTGCTATGACACTAAAACAGCAAACCTTGAAAGCCCCGATCACCTTCTCGGGTAAGGGCCTTCATACAGGCCTTCAGGTAACGATGACCGTGAAGCCCGCACCGGCCGATAGCGGCATTGTTTTCCGTCGAGTAGACTTGGAGGGAGCCCCCACGGTTCCCGCCTTGTGTGACTATGTAACCGATACTTCGCGTGGTACGACCATCGAGCAGGGTGCTGCCCGTGTGTCGACCATCGAGCATATCATGTCGGCCCTCTGGACTTTGGGCGTGGATAACGCCGAGATCGAGATCAATGCCCCCGAGACCCCCATCATGGA
>CAZRJU010000084.1:0-7358 GCA_964600455.1 uncultured Alistipes sp.
ATGTTGGACGCTGCCGGTATTTTGACCGCCCGCGGTGGTATGACCTCGCACGCAGCCGTTGTGGCTCGTGGTATGGGTAAGTGTTGCGTATCGGGTGCCGGTGAGCTGCTCATCGACTACAAGGCTCGCACGATTCAGGTGAACGGCTACACCGTGAAGGAGGGTGATTGGCTCTCGCTGAACGGTTCGACCGGTGAGGTTTACCTCGGCCAGGTAGCTACGCAGGATGCCGACCTGAGCGGTGACTTCGGACAGCTGATGGAGCTGGCCGGCAAGTATGCCACCATGAAGGTTCGCGCCAATGCCGACACGCCTCGTGATGCCGCTCAGGCCTTCGCCTTCGGTGCCGAGGGTATCGGTCTGTGCCGTACCGAGCACATGTTCTTCGAGGGTGACCGCATCAAGGCTGTCCGCGAGATGATTTTGGCCGATGACGAGGCCGGTCGTCGCGTAGCTCTGGCTAAGTTGCTCCCCATGCAGCGTGGTGACTTCGAGGGTCTGTTCAAGGCCATGAAGGGTTATCCCGTGATTGTTCGTCTTTTGGATCCCCCCTTGCACGAGTTTGCCCCCAACACCGAGAAGGAGCAGCGTGAGATGGCCGAGGCTCTGGGTATCAACTACGAGACCGTAGCCGCCAAGGTTGAGTATCTGCACGAGGTGAACCCGATGCTGGGTCACCGTGGTTGCCGTCTGGGTAACACCTATCCCGAGATTACCGAGATGCAGGCTCGCGCCATCATCGAGGCTGCCATGAACGTCAAGGCTTCGGGTACCGATGTGAAGGTAGAGATCATGGTTCCGCTGGTGGGTAACCACAAGGAGCTCCGCTACCAGAAGAACATCATCGACCGTGTAGCCAATGAGGTATTTGCCGAGCGCAACGACCGCATCGACTACCTGGTAGGTACGATGATCGAGGTTCCCCGTGCTGCCGTTACCGCCAACCAGATTGCCGAGGTTGCCGAGTTCTTCTCGTTCGGTACCAACGACCTGACGCAGATGACCCTTGGTTTCTCGCGTGACGATATCGCCAAGTTCCTGCCCGTATACCTGAAGAAGGGTATCCTGAAGGCCGATCCGTTCCAGATTCTGGATCGCAACGGTGTAGGTCAGCTGGTTCGCGAGGCTGTATTCAAGGGCCGTGGCACGCGCCCCGACCTGAAGTGCGGTATCTGCGGTGAGCACGGTGGTGAGCCCTCGTCGGTAGAGTTCTGCCACTATGCCGGTCTGAACTACGTAAGCTGCTCGCCCTACCGTGTGCCCATCGCACGTCTGGCAGCTGCTCACGCCGCCCTGAATCAGAAGTAATTTCTGCTCGGCGGAGTAATAATTCCCGGGCCCGAATGGTGCGACAATGCGCCGTTCGGGCCCTTTTTTAAGGGGTGTGCAGCCTGTTTTTTTAATTTTTTTGAGGGATAATTTGCAAGAGAATAAAATAGTCCCTATATTTGCACACCCAAACGAAAGGTTTGGATGGTTCTTAAAGATGTTGCCCAGGTGGTGAAATTGGTAGACACGCTACTTTGAGGGGGTAGTGAACATTAGTTCGTGCAAGTTCGAGTCTTGTCCTGGGCACAGAAGGTTGGCTGATTTAAGCCAACCTTTTTTTTTGTGCCCAACAACATCGCCTCTCTGCTTTCTCTTGAGGATGAGGGCTCCGATTTTGAATTTTGGATCTCGCATTTTGAATCCCCCGAAAGAGTTTCGTGGCCTAAAAATTTGCAACCGCCCTTTTTTTTCGTAATTTTACCCAATGAATTCCTCGTTATGACGATCCACGACCTGGCGTTGGCACTGACTCCCCATGTGGGGGTGAAGGGGGCGAAACATCTTTTGGAGTGTTTCGGCTCAGCCCAACGCATTTTTTCGTTGTCGGAGGAGGAGCTGCTTTCGGGAGCCTCTCTGCGTGCCGATGCCCTCAAGGGGATCCTTTCGCGGGCCGGTATGCGGGCCGCCGAGCGCGAGGCCGACTACCTGCAACGTCATCGCCTCTGGGCCTTAGCCTCCACCGACGAGGAGTACCCCGCCTTGCTGCGGGAAATCAACGATAACCCCCATATAATATATGGTATGGGCCACCGAGAGGCCCTGCAAGGGCCGATGCTTACGATGGTCGGCACCCGCGAACAGAGCCCTTATGGCGAGCGGGTCTGCGGCTACCTGATTCGGGAGTTGGCCGAAAGAATCCCCAACCTTGTGATTGTCAGCGGACTGGCCTTCGGTATCGACAGTGTATGCCACCGCCTGGCTTTGGAGTGCGGCTTGCGCACCGTGGCAGTGGTTGCCAATCCGTTGCCGGAGGTTACCCCCACCCAGCATACCCCCTTGGCCCGCGAGATCGTGGAGCGGGGCGGTGCCATCCTCTCGGAGCTCCCCTCCACCGCCAAGCAGAAGGGTACCTTCTACGTTGCCCGCAACCGCATCATCGCTGCCCTGAGCGAGGGTACGGTGGTGATCGAGTCGCCGGCTACGGGTGGTGCCCTGCTGACGGCCCAATTTGCCGACAGCTACCAGCGTACGGTGATGGCCACTCCGGGGCGTGTGGGCGATTGCACGGCCATCGGGCCCAATATGTTGATCCGCAACCGTAAGGCCCAGATGGTGCTTTCGGCCGAGGATATCATCCGCGAATTGATGTGGGATCTCCATCTTAAGGAGGAGTATACCCCGCCTACGCCCGAGGTGCAGCCCCTGACTGCCGACGAGGAGGGGCTTTTGGGTTGCTTCCGTTCGGACGATCCGCTCACCTATGCCGAGTTGATCGAACTCTCGTCGCTCGATGCAGGAACCCTGACGGCACTGCTCGTCAGCCTGGAACTTTCGGGGGCTGTGCGCCAGTTACCCGGCAACCGTTATGAAAAGTTAAGAAGATGAGTTTGAATATGATAGATACCCACTCCCACCTCTACGACGAGGCCTTCAGCGAGGATCTTGATGAGGCGATCGAACGAGCCCGCATGGCGGGAGTCGAGCGCCTGATCTTTCCGGCCATCGACCGTGAGAGCCATGCCCGAATGTTGGAGGTGGTGGCCCGTTATGGCAACTACTGCTGCCCGATGATGGGGCTTCATCCCACCTCGGTCAACGACAATCCCCTTTGGCAGGAGGAGTTGAAGGAGGTGGCCCGTTATCTGGAAAATCCCCCCGAGGGGGTACGCTTTTGTGCCGTCGGGGAGATCGGGCTGGATCTCTACTGGGCGACCGACTTCAAGCAGGAGCAGATCGAGGCCTTTACGGAGCAGTGTCGCCTGGCCATGCGCCTCAACCTGCCGGTGGCGATCCATACCCGCGCGGCTTGGGGGGAGATGCGACAGGCAGTGGCTGCGCTTCAGGCTGAAGCCGGGCGTGCGGGGCATAGGCTGCGGGGCGTCTTCCATGCCTTTACCGAAGGGGTGGAGTGCTACGAGGAGTTGGCCGCCTTCGAGGAGTTCTACTTCGGCATTGGCGGTGTGGTAACCTTCAAGAAGAGCCCCTTGGCCGAAGCGGTGGCGCAGATGCCCCTTGAACGGATGCTTCTGGAGACCGACTGCCCCTACCTCACGCCGGTCCCTTACCGCGGAAAGCGCAACGAATCGGCCTACCTCCGCTTTATTTGCCAAAAGGTGGCCGAGTTGAAGGGGGTGAGCCCCGAGGAGGTGGCCGCCATCACAAGCGAGAATGCCCGCCGCCTCTTCTCGATTGACTAAACAAACACAGAACCTAACCTAAAGAAAACCTTAAAACGAATGAAAACCAAATGTTTATGGCTCGTTGTGCTGCTTGTGGCCCTGCTGGGGGGGCGGGAGCAGGTGCGGGGGCAGGAGAGCGACCTCTTCAAGTTGCAGTTCGACGTGCGTGCCGACTACATCTACGAGCAACTTGGAGGCGAAAAGGTCGATGCCGCTTCCGGCTTCAAGGGGCGCTACCTGATGTTCCGCCTCGATGGCCGTATCTCGCCCAAGTTCACCTACTCCTGGCGTCAACGGCTCAATAAGGTGGCCTCCGATCAAAACTTCTTCGACCTGACCGACTGGCTCTACCTGAGCTACCAACCCACCCGGAATTGGACCCTCTCGGCCGGTAAGCAGGTGGTACAGATCGGTGGTTGGGAGTATGATCTCTCTCCGATCGACGTATTCTTCGCCTCGGAGTTCTGGAACAATATCAACTGCTTCCAGTTTGGCGCCAGCGTCAGCTACACGACCGATCGTGGCAACGACACGCTCACCCTTCAGGCCTCGCAGAGCCCCTTCGATAACCGCGAGAACGACCTCTATGCCTACAACCTGCTCTGGAGTGGCCGCCACGGCTGCTATCAAGCTCTCCACTCGCTCAACTTCTCGGAGTATAAGGATGGCTCCTACATCTGCTACCTGATGCTCGGCAACCGCTTTACGGTGGGCGATTTGCAGATTGATGCCGACCTGATCTCGCGTGGTACCTCGGCCGAGGAGATGGCCTTCAAAAACTTCTCGGTTGTCGGCCAGGTGGGTTATCTGGTGGCCGATCGGGTCAACATCTTTGCCCGTACGACCTACGATGTGAACCGCACCTCCACTTGGGAGGGCAACCTTACGGTACTGCCCGGCACGGAGCTTACGCGCGTGGGTGGTGGTGTGGAGTACTACCCCTTGGGTGGGCGAGGCGATCGCTCCTTGCGTCTGCATGCTGCCTATGCCTACACCCTCGGCAAGAATGCCAATCCCGCCGGGACGGCTCTCGACGAGCAATCCTACCTGACTGTCGGCCTGACCTGGCGGATTGATGTGATACGTGTCGTTAAAAAACTCTTCGGTCGCCATGAGCAATAATACAAAGAAAACCTTCTGGAGCTATATTCCGACGGGAATCCCCTGCTTGGTGATTGTGGTGGGCCTCTTCGCCTATATCGGGGGTAGCATGGGGCTCCCCAATATGCTCAATACGATCATGAAGACGGGGCACGATCTGCTGCTCAATACGGTCTTTTACCTCATGTCGATCTGTGTGATCACGGGGGCCATCGGGCGCCTCTTTGTGGAGTTTGGTGTGGTAACCCTTCTCGAAAAACTCCTCCGCCCCTTCATGAAACCCCTCTTTAATCTGCCGGGAGTAGCTTCGCTCGGCGCCGTGATGACCTTCCTTTCGGATAATCCGGCCATCATCTCCCTCTCGCAGGATAAAGGCTTTGCCTCCTATTTTAAGAAGTATCAGTTTATCTCGCTCAACAACTTCGGAACAGCCTTTGGTATGGGTCTGTTGGTGATTGTCTACATGGTGGGTCAGGGCTTCTACATCGAACCCTTTATCGGCTTTATCGGGGCCTTTGTGGGGTGTATCGCCTCCACGCGCCTGATGCAGCGCTTTGTGGTGAAGGCCTATCCCCACTACAAGGAGGAGTATGAACGTCCCCAAAATGAGATCCGCTCCGAGAACTCGGTCTTCAAGGAGGAGAAGTCGCTCTTCCTGCGCGTACTTAACTCGCTGCTCGATGGGGGTAAGACGGGTGTGGATGTCGGTATAGCCATCATTCCGGGAGTGTTGATCATCTCTTCGCTGGTGATGATTCTCACCTTCGGGCCTGCCGAGGTGAGCCCCGAGGGGGTCGCCATCTATACGGGCGGAGCCTACCAGGGTGTGGAGCTTCTGCCGAGGTTGGCCGGCAAGGTCAACTTCCTCTTCGAGTGGTTCTTCGGCTTTGAGGATCCCCACCTGATCGCCTTCCCCATCACGGCCCTTGGTGCGGTGGGTGCCGCCCTGAGCTTAGTGCCCAAATTCTTGGCCAACGGCTGGCTCGACGGTAACGCCATTGCTGTTTTTACGGCAATCGGCATGTGCTGGAGCGGCTACCTGAGCACCCATACGGCGATGCTCGACTCGATGGGCTACCGCGAACTCACCTCCAAGGCGATCCTCTCGCACACGATCGGCGGGTTGGTGGCTGCGGTCGTGGCCCACGGCATCTATGAACTCTATATCTGGATCTTCTAATAAGCCAATAGCGATGAAATCTTCGATCTTAATTATCTACACGGGCGGTACGATCGGTATGAAGACCGATGCCGAAACGGGGGCGTTGGTGCCCTTCGACTTCAGCGGAATCTATGAGGAGTTCCCCTCGATTCGCCGCCTTAATATTGATTTGGAGGTCAAGACCTTAGGCCCCATTGACTCTTCGAATGTGGTCCCATCGGACTGGATCGAACTCTCCGACCTGATCCGCGACAACTACCACCGCTACGACGGTTTCGTTGTGCTACACGGCACCGACACGATGTCCTATACAGCCTCGGCCGTCAGCTTCCTGCTCGAGAATCTGGCCAAGCCGGTGGTCTTTACCGGTTCGCAAATTCCGATCGGCGTACTGCGTACGGATGGGCGCGAGAATCTGATTACCGCATTAGAGATCGCGGCGGCCAAGGATGCGAACGGAGCCCCCTTAGTGCCCGAAGTCTCGCTCTACTTCCAAAACTGCCTCTTCAGGGCCAATCGCACCTCGAAACGCAGCGCCGAGGCCCTCAATGCCTTCCGTTCTCCGAACTGCCTTCCGCTGGCTGAGGTGGGGGTCAATATCGCCTACAACACCCAGGGGATCCTGCGCCCGACGGCGACCCCCGATGAGGAGCTCTTGGTGGCCGATCGAATGGAGACCAATGTAATGGTAATCAAGCTCTTCCCGGGTATCGACTGCCGCATGTTGGAGCAGATGCTCTCGACCGAGGGATTGCGAGGTGTGGTGCTCGAGACCTATGGTGCGGGCAATGCCCCTACGGCCGAATGGTTCCTCCGCCTGCTCGAATCGGCCATCCGTCGCGGAATCTATATCCTCAATGTTACGCAGTGTGGCGGCGGTAAGGTCTCGATGGAGATCTATGAGACGGGCCGCCGCCTCGAGCAGATCGGGGTGATGAGCGGCTATGATATGACCGTCGAGGCTGCCGTCACGAAGTTGATGTATGTTTTGGGTAAAAATCTCCCTCGCGAAGAGGTGCGCGAGCTACTCTATAGACCGATTCGCGGAGAATTTTCTGCCTGAGGCGTTGCAAGTGTGAAAAAAAATTTATAAATTTCGCATCGAAAAGTGGGCTTAAAATCGGACAGGAGAGTCGGTTTTAGGTCTGTTTTCGAGCACAAAAGTCTGTAAATAAGTCAGATAGGTGTGCTAATTTGTCGTAGACTTTCCTTTTTGGCCTCCTTGGCTCAAACTCGCTTTTTGGGCGAAAGAGAACCGAAAGAGGACAGAAAACGGCAGCACGGAGGTTGCAAAGCGAAATTTTTTGAAGAAAAATAGAGGATAGAAAAACTTAAAACAAATAAAAAACACAAACTAATCATTTAATCAATTAAAAAACTATGAAAAAACTGTTTTTGATGCTCGCAGTTGCCGCTTTCACGTTCGG
>CAZRJU010000085.1:0-7226 GCA_964600455.1 uncultured Alistipes sp.
CTTCGAGCGTGAGGAGTATCTGGCAGGCCGCTTGGCACCGGTATTCTTTGGCTCGGCAGTCAATAACTTCGGTGTGCGCGAGCTGTTGGAGTGTTTTATCCGCATTGCCCCCTCGCCCCGCCCCTCGACCACCGAAACGCGCCCCGTGGAGCCCGAGGAGGCGAAGCTCACCGGCTTTGTCTTTAAGATCCATGCCAATATGGATCCCAATCACCGCGACCGTATCGCCTTTATGAAGATCTGTTCGGGGGTCTTTGAGCGGAATAAAAACTACCTGCATGTGCGTAGCGGCAAGCAGCTCAAGTTCTCTTCGCCCACCGCCTTTATGGCCGAGAAGAAGTCGGTGATCGACTTTGCCTATCCGGGCGATATTGTGGGTCTACACGATACGGGCAACTTTGCCATTGGCGACACCTTTACCGAGGGCGAAAAGCTGAAATTTACGGGCATCCCCTCCTTCTCGCCCGAGCATTTCCGCTATATCGAAAATGCCGATCCGCTGAAGTTCAAACAGTTGGCCAAGGGCGTCGACCAACTTATGGACGAGGGTGTGGCGCAGCTCTTTACCTCGAGCCTCAATGGTCGCAAGATCATCGGTACGGTGGGCGCCTTGCAGTTTGAGGTGATCCAGTATCGTCTGGAGCATGAGTACGGAGCCAAGTGCCGCTGGGAGCCGATCTCGATCCATAAGGCCTGCTGGATCCGGAGCGAGAATCAGGAACAACTGGCCGATTTCAAGCGCCGCAAACATACCAATATGGCCGTCGATAAGCATGGCCGCGATGTCTTCTTGGCCGACACAAGCTACGCTTTGGCCCTTGCCCAGGAGAACTTTAAGGATATCGAGTTCTATTTCACCTCGGAGTTCTGACCGGGAATAAGGAATATTTGCCAATATATCAAACACAATAGAGGATCACGAAAAAGCGTGATCCTCTATTGTGTTTGTGGACTTAATGATTAAAATGAAGGCTTAAGAAGAACCCTTTTTGACCATTAAGCTTCTTTCTGAAAGATCTCAATTCACCCATTTCAATCCAAAAAGATCTGCAACGCCTTTTGCTGTAGGAAGTGCATGTAAAATAGCCACGGCAGTAGATGGAATGCTCGTTGAAAATATCACTTCTATCTGTTATCCTACCTATACCCCTACGCCGAAACCTATGAGGATAGCTATTATGTATCCTGCGATTTTTCCTAACGTTTTCATGCTTTAAGGTTTAATCAGAATACTACTGAGCGGATTATACAAATGAGAGCAAAATCCCAATAACAGAGCCTCCTACTGCTGACCAAAGATAGTGGTTGGCTGCAATTGGATTTTCATTCTTTTGTGCAAAGAAAAGGATGTAACCTACGATTGGGAGCAATACCGAGAGGATAATCAATAATGGATTAGATGATTTCATGATGATTGTTTGTTTGAGGTTAATTTTAAAGTTTTTGATCAATAACATGTTTTTTTGCCGACACTACTCATTTTCTTTGATGCCTTGATAGATCCACCAGATGGCGGCGCAAATTAAGAGGACTACCATGCCGGTGACAAAACCATGCTTTTGAAATATACCTTGAATAAATACGGCTAATCCTGCCGGTGGCGCTTGTAGAATAAATAACATAAATTAAATAATTGTTTAGGTTTACAAAAGATACAAAAAGAACGCGGACATCTTTGTTCATCCACATTCAAGGTCTTCGACTACCCACATAGAATGATACAAGAAATGCCCGCGCCGGAAAACAGCACGAGCATCAACTTTAATTCCTCTATGTGATCCAAAAGTGTCGAAGTTTTGAATGTGAGAAAAAAAGCCGATGCGCTTTTTAAGTATGTATTGGCCGGCGCTTTTAGTGCGTTGGCGGCCCGGTTCATTTATAAATGAAAGAGGCTGTTTCCGATTATCTTCTCATAGGCGTATTCGTTTATTGGAGGTCAAACAATTCGCATTGTACACCACAAAGTTAAAAAAAATCTCCCAAAAGACAATGCGTTGGCAGAGTCTTATTGAAAAAACGTAGAAAAATATCTTGGGTACTCTTTTAGAAGGGATAACCAACACCGAAGTTGAGGGCCATTTTGTCCCAGTCGAAGCTGTGGATCCAGCGCTTGCCGGCCGGTTCGTTGGGGCTGTGGAGCTGGATACCCCAGTCCAGACGCAGTACGGCAAACTTAATGTCAAGGCGCAGGCCCACCCCCGTATTGAAGCCCAACCCCTTGTAGAAGTCCTCAATATGGAAGACGGCATCGGGCGAATACTCGGCATCGTTGCGGCGCATAAACCAGATGTTGCCGGCATCTAAGAAGGTGGCTCCGTGGAAGATTCCCCAGATCGGGAAGCGGAACTCGAGGTTGGCCTCCAGACGCATATCGCCCAACTGAGTGGGGTAGAGCATATCCTCGGGAAGCGGGGTGGTACCGGGGCCTAAGGTACGCGGGGTCCATCCGCGCATCGAGTTACTGCCGCCGGCATAGAAGAGACGGTCCATGGGCAGTACCTCGGCATTTCCGTAGGCGAGGCCGGCACCGGCATAGAGGCGACCGGCAATGGCTGTCTTCTCGCCGAGCATGATCTTACGGCTGATGCTGGCATCGACGCGGAAGTATTGCGAATAGCGGATGCCGAAGAGTTCGTAGTAATCCTCTCCGGCCACCTTCTCGGAGAAGAGGTGTTCGGCCAGGTCGAGTAGGTTGCCTGCCACCTCGGCATTGAGCCTGAAGATGGTGGCATTGCCGCCCAGGTGTTTGCGCTGGTTGTTGTAGGTGTAGCTGAACGAGAGGGCCGAGATCAGTTGCGAACGGTAACTGTTCTGCAGGTAGCTGTTTTGCAGGCTCTCGAAGAACTCGTTATCTAAGTAGCTCACGTTGACCACCGTAATATCGGCCGGACGAAGCACAAACGAGGAGTAGTCGTGGTAGCTCCACGAGTAGCCCCACGAGGCATTTGAGAGGGTGCGTCGGTAGTAGGGACGATCCTGGAAGTTGACCGAGATGGAGACCTTCGTGCGGGGCTGTCCCAGGGTTTGGAAACTCTTCGAGTAGAAGGGGAGCAGGAAACGCGGGAAGGAGAGCCCGGCCGAGATGCCGAACTCGGTGGCGTTACGTTTCTTGGCGTCGGGGGCCCGCATATACTCATACCCGGCCGTGAAGGAGAGGTCGAGGGCCTCGGCTCCGCGGAAGATATTGCGGTTCTGGTAGCCGACCGTGGCGCTCAATCCATAGAAACTGGAGGTTACACTCCCCTCGAGTTCGATCTTGAAGCTCTGTTTGAGGGCCGGTGTACAGAGAATGTTGCACTGCAGGAAGCCCTCCTCGCTACGGGCAACAGCCGTCGAGTCGATGGTCGGGGTTTGGTAGTGGATCGTGTCGATGATCTCCTCTTCGCGCGGCCGCTCCACAAAGGCGATCTTGGCACTCTTGAAGTAGCCGATCGACATCAGGTTGTCGTACGTGCGCGAGATGCGTTCGGCGCTATAAGGGAAGCCCTGGTAGATGGGGATCAGTTCGCGTACCACCCGCTTGCGCAGATTGGGCTTTCCCTCGTAGATGATGTTCACGCCACGGTAGGAGACCGTGTCGAGCCGGCTCAGGTAGAGGCTGTCCTGCTGCGGCAGGAGTGGGTTGTATTGCGGAAAGACATTCACCTCGTCGATGCGGTAGCGGATGTTGTTGGCCATGATCGGTTCGCCGCGTTCGTTGTAGCCCGTCAGGTTCTGCTTTACGATCAGGGTCAGCCCCACGCTCTGGTCGCCACGCAGCGTGTCGGCCTCATACTCGATACCCGAGACCGAGAAGTTGTAGTAGCCCTTGTTCTTGAGGTTTTGGGTGATGCGCTCACGCTCGGCCGAGAGCGTGGCAATATCGAAGATCTCGCCAATGCGGATGAGCGACTGTGCCGTGTCGGCCAGCACGATGGGCTCAAGATTCTTGTCGCGGAACCGGTAGTCCAGCGAGCGAATACGGTAGGGCTCTCCCTGGTGAATGTCAAAGGTGATGTAGGCGCGTTTGTGGCGACGGGTCGTGTCGATTTGGTACTTCACCTCTGAGGTAAAGAAGCCGCGCGAGTCCATGTAGTTCTTGAAGTTGTCGGCCGAACGCTCCACGAGCTCCTGCTCCAAAATGACGGGAGCCTCACCCAGACGGCGTTTCAGGTTGTTCCAGCCATTCTCCTTTTCGGGATTGGCCAAGTTGTAGATCCCCGTGTAGAGGTTGATGCCGAAGAGACGCTTGTTGGTGCGTTGGCGCAAGTACTTCTTTAGTTCGTCGGCCGTGATGCGCTCGCTGCGGGGCACTGTCTTGTCGGGATGGATCTCGATCTGTTGCAGGTAGTACTCCCCAGGTTGAATCTTACGCGTGACATTGCAGGCCGTGAGCAGCAGCCCCACGGTCAGCAGAAGAAACAGGTATCTTAGTGCGCCTCTCATCGGTTATTGATTCTTTGTCAGCGCCATCAAAAAGCGTTGGTAGGCTGCTACCTCATCCTCATAGCGCCCCTCCTGCAGCAGCAGGAAGCCTCCGTTGGCAGCCTCAATATGGCCATAGGCTTCGAAGGTGGCATTGCCCACTAAGTGGGTCGAGAGCCTCCCCGCAGTCAAGTGGCAGTAGCAACGCACAACTCCGCCGCGGTTGAACACCTCGATCTGCTCGTCGGGTTGGGTGAGCCCCAGTAGGGTTGCCGCAGTGGCCGATGCGGTCATGGCTGTTCCGCACGATTCGGTAAGCCCCACCCCACGTTCAAAGGTGGCCGCAAAGAGCCGATTTTTTCCGTCGTGGCGGAAAAACGAGAGGTTGATTCCGCGCGGGAACCACTCCCGGAGTTCCTTGACGCGCTCCCCCAGACGGGTTAGGAGCGCGTAGTCGATCTCCTCCACGCAGGCCACGATGTGGGGGTTTCCCAAGTTCAGGTAGGTGAACCTCAGCCCGGGAGCCAGTTCCTCGATAGGCGCTGCCAGAAAAGCCTCGCCCCCTCGCGGAAAATCCTCCCCTCGGCGGCGGATGCCGATCTCTACGCCAAAGGTCGGCAATCCCTCAAAGATCGGAGCCTCCATACGAATCGGGTAGCGCCTGCCGCCGGAGTGGAGGATGAAGTGCTTGTCGCCTTTGAGATAGCGTTCGTTGACTAAACGGGCAACGCAACGAATCCCGTTGCCGCACATCTCGGCACGCGTGCCATCGCTGTTGTACATTTGCATGGCGTAGCCTTCTCCCTCGCGGCGGAGGAGCAACAGGCCGTCGTAACCAACCTCCTGTGCCAAACGGGAGCAGTCGATTCGGTCGAGCAGGGCTGCCTCGGCCACCCCGTCAACCAACACGAAACGGTTTCCCGAGCCGTGGCAAAGCGTGTATTTCAAGAAGTCGTCCATCATGCTACAAGGGTTCAAAATTACGAATAATGCGTTGTTTTAACAAATTCGCCACGAAAAAAAGGAGTTTTTTTGAGAAAAATGAGTAATATTGTCGCTCGGAAATAAGAAAAAAGCCTATGGTTGAGAAATTTTTGATGGCCGGCGATACGGCCCTCCACCTTTGCGACTCCCAAAAGGGAGAGCGCACGCTCGTCTTGTTGCACGGCTACCTGGAGTCGATGTTGGTCTGGGAGAGCTTTATCCCTCTGCTTTACAAGCAGGTGCGTGTCATTACGCTCGATCTGCCCGGCCACGGTATCTCCGAGGTAAAGGGGGAGTGCCACTCGATGGATTTTCTGGCCGATACGGTAAAGGGGGCCCTCGACAGCCTGGCTATCGAGCGCTGTACGCTGGTGGGGCACTCCATGGGCGGTTATGTGGCGCTGGCCTTTGCCGAGCGTTATCCCGAACGCCTTGATGGTGTGGTTTTACTGAGTTCCACACCCAATCCCGATAGTGAGAAGAAGCGCGAAGACCGTCTGCGCGAGATCGCTTTGGTGCGGGCAGGAAAGAAGGAGGCGCTGGCCCATGTGGCTCCTGCGGCAGGCTTCGCGGCGGAGAACCGCTCGCGTATGCAGGAGGCCATTGAGGAGCTCGAGGAGCAGGTATTCCTTACCGAGGAGGAGGGAATTGTGGCGCTGCTCAACGGAATGCGTGAACGCCCCGATCGCAACGAAATGCTGCGCAGGCTCCCCCTCCCGCAACTCTTTATCCTGGGCAAGCGGGACGACTACATCCCCTTGGAGGTGGCCGAGTCGCTTGTTGCATCGCATCCCCAGGCCGAGGTTTGCTGGCTCGAGAACTCGGGCCACATGGGTTTCCTCGAGGAGCCCGAACGGGTGGCCGAGGCTCTGCTTCGATTTTTGAAGGTTGAAGAGGCTTAAACTGAAAAAAGTGTAATGAGTTGTTTTATTCTGAAAAAAAGAGTATATTTGCAAGAGTAAAATCCCAAAGCCTATGGAGTGATAGCAGATAGGAGAAAACAATAATGTAGCCGACAAAATAGTTGGCTGTTTTACATAAAAAGCGTTAGCTTTCTCAGCTTATTGAAACCTAGACAATTTCTTTATGCTGGCATGAGTAAAGCCTCAACGCTCGCGTGTCTTTGCGCGGGCTTTACTCATTTTATTTGCCAGCAGGTAGTCTAGGACCTCAATAAGCGAATAACACAGGTTTAGCCCGCTTTTTATTTCCCAATTTTTGATTGAGAGTTCTTTAATTCATTTATTATTAACATCTAAAAAACCTAGACAATGAAAAAGATGTGGAACCTGGGGGTGATTTTAGTCGCCTTGATTCTTTTATACCCCCTAACAGCGGATGCTCAAAGAAGAGAACGTAGAGCCCGCCAAAAGGCGCAGATCGAAGGACGTGGTATCCGGATTGAGCGCGAAGAGTGCGAGGAGTTGGCCATGGATATCACGCAGCCCAACATGCGGGCGGCTGGTAATGCGGTGAGCCAAAACGAATCGATGGCTACAAGTATGGCACTGAATAATGCTCGTGCGGAGTTGGCTGCCCAACTTGAAATTTATGTTAATGGTTGTTTGCGGACATTTGATCAGCAGTATGCCTCGGAGAATGGAATGAATTATGATGGAAAATCCTCCCGTGTGCAATCCTCCTATTTTGCTCAAATACTCAAAAATGTGCGTCCTATCAAGAAAAATACCTATATGAAAGAGGGGCGCTATAATGTTTATGTCTGCATTGAAATGTCCCCCGAACAGGCTACTGAGTTACAGCGTCAACTCTCTCAAGATCAGATACTCTCGATTGATGTGCAAGAGAGTCAATTCTTGGAAGAGATGCGCATGATG
>CAZRJU010000086.1:0-7193 GCA_964600455.1 uncultured Alistipes sp.
GGATGCTGTAGGTATTCCCGAGGAGCAGCTGCGTCGCGCTGCCAAGTCGGCTGTTTGCAAGATCAACATCGACTCGGATGGTCGTCTGGCCATGACCGCTGCCGTGCGCAAGGTCTTTGTTGACAATCCTGCAGAGTTCGACCCCCGCAAGTATCTCGGTCCCGCTCGTGAGGAGCTCAAGAAGCTCTACAAGCACAAGTGCGAGAATGTGTTGGGTTCGGCCGGCCGGTGCTAATTTTTTGATTTTATAGGGCAAATTTGCCCTCGCATTCGTTGGGCTCGAATGGGACGTACGTCAAGTACTACCCATCCGAGCCCTCCTCTTATTTTTCGATTTGTAAGCGGCACCCCTCCTTGCAAAATAAAGGGTAATGATGCAAAAAGTGGCGCTTTTTGAGTATTGAATTAAGGGCGAGAAACGGAAATTTTCTCGTCCTATTTTTTTGTTGCCTTCCCCTTGTTGCTTTGTAGAAAAAGATACCACTTAATGAAGTTTTTGAAATGGGCATTTGAAAGGCCACGATGCAATCGCAGATGATCTTTCAGATGCCCGAAAAATGACTCGATAGAGTTTGATGTTTTAGGCACATTCGGATATCTCGTATAATTAAACATATTCGGGATTGCTCTCATTATATGCGATGTACTACGATGTAACATTTTGTGTGAGTACCACCATTTGCCACTCTTCTCATCGACACTCTTTTCGTTTATGTATTCTTTGTGTTTTGCGTACCAATCAATAAACGCTCTCATCCACAGCTGCGCCTCTTCGTGGCTCTCCACCTTGCCTAAAAGACAAGCTAATTCTCGCAGTTCACGAGCCGCATCACTCTTTGGTTTTTGGGTTAGCCATAGGCAAATATCATTTGCTATATGAAAGGTACACCGTTGAATAATCGCTTCAGGACATACCTCTCGCACGGCTCTTATTATATTTGCCTGTCCATCACAGGTGACACTTTCTATCTCAATACCGATGTTTTTGATGGCTTGCAGATCCTCCTTCAAATCTCGCAAAGCTTCTCGTTCCGTTAGGCGATAAAGAATTGTCATCTTGATATTATGGTCACGATAAAGCAGGAGGCAAACCTTATTTGTAAAGTAAGTTCCATCTATCAAGAGATTGACTTTTTCGCGTTTCTGAATCTGCCATATTGGGCAAGTGGGGAGCACCTTATAAAAGTAGTTTTTTAGTGTTCTTTCGCTGTATCCGCTCTCTTCGGAAATTTGAGAAATACTTTGCTTATCTCGTACCCAATGCTCGAACCAAATAAACATATTGCGATCGGTAATATGAGGTCTTCGATCCGTAAAATAACTGCTACAATTCTTGCAAAAGTAACGAGAATAACCACTGCGTTTCCCCTTTTTTATCGTGTCGAGAAATCCACAATGAGGGCATCTGATTTTGCGCTTTTTTGCCATAAAAAATAGAGATTAGTAGAAACCGATTTCTACTAATCTCTGAAATATCGCTGTAATTTGCAAGTTTACAGATACTTATATTTTTATCTAAGCGCCGCTTTTTGCATCATTACCAAATAAAGGAACAGTGCGAATCGTTCGCACTGTTCCCTCGATTTTCTGGTCGCCGAATGCTTAGAAGAGATAGCGTTCGGTCTTGACCTTCCGAACCAGACGGAAGATGTCCTCCCAGGCCTCTTCACCGAAGGTGGTACCCACCACTTCGATCACCTTGCCGGCCGTGATGGCGCCGATCGTGCCGCACTGGCGCAGCGTGAGCCCCTCGCAGAGGCCCGCCAGGAAACCGGCGGCATAGAAGTCGCCGGCGCCGGTCGTGTCGACGCGTTTGGCCGCGGCCATGATGCCCACATGCACCACCTCCTCGCGGCGTTTGATCAAGGCTCCCTTCATGCCGATCTTCACGATCGTCAGTTCACACATCTCGGAGATCGTGTTCAGGGCGTTGAGCGGTTCGCTCTCACCGGTGAAGGCGCGGGCCTCATCCTCGTTGGCAAAGAGAATATCGACATAGTCGCGTACGAGCCCCCGGAGGAACTCGAGATTCTCCTCCACCACATTGAAGCTGGCCAGGTCGATCGCCACCTTCAACCCACACTGCTTGGCGGCCTGCATGGCCCTACGGATCAACTCATGATCCTGCACCAAGTAGCCCTCCACATAGAGGCAGTCGAAACCGTCGAAGAGGGTGGTGTGGATCTCGTGTGCCTTCAACTCGAGGGCGGCACCGAGGTAGGTAACCATCGTACGCTCGCCGTCGGGCGATATGAGCGAGACGCACTTGCCCGATTTCTTCTCTCCGCGGAAGATAAAGGGGTCAACCCCCAGGTTCTCGAGGGCCTGCTGAAAAAAGTCGCCCGTGGTATCGTGTCCCACCTTGCCGATAAAGCCCACCGAGGCGCCGAGGCGCGCCATGGCGCGAATCGTATTGCCGGCCGAGCCGCCCAGCGAGAGCGAATAGGGGAGTCCGGCCACCGATTTCGAGATCTCGGTTTGCAGGGCGGTATCTACCAGGCTCATCGAGCCCTTCTTGAGTTGAAAGCGGCCCAATACCGAGTCGCTCTTGAGGTTGACGAGCATGTCGGTCAGGGCGTTTCCGATGCCAATTACACGTTTCATTTTACAAGGGTTAGTCTTATCCGGGTTATTGAAATAAAAGGGTTAGATCGAGAGGATCTTGACCAGATCCAACGATTTGCGGTTTACGGTCTTGTCGTGGTTTACGGCTTTCGAGATGGGGACATAGACCAACTCCGAGTTCTTGATGCCGATCATCACGTTGCGTTGTCCCTCCATCAGGGCCTCTACGGCGGCAGCACCCATGCGTGAGGCCAAGTTGCGATCCACAGCCGTGGGGGAGCCTCCTCGCTGAATGTGGCCCAGGATCGTTACGCGGGCGTCGTACTCCGGGAACTCCTTCTTCACGCGCTCGGCCAACTCCAGGGCACCGCCCGTCTTGGGGCTCTCGGCCACCAGTACGATAGCCGAGTTTTTGCTCTTGCGGAATCCCGTGCTGATCAGGTTGGCCAACTGGTCTACCTCAGTCTCGATCTCGGGAATGATGGCCGCCTCGGCACCCGATGCAATGGCCGAGTTCAGGGCTAAAAAGCCGGCATTGCGCCCCATCACCTCCACAAAGAAGAGGCGTTCGTGGCTCGACGCCGTATCGCGCAGTTTGTCGACCGCCTCCATGATGGTATTCAGGGCCGTGTCGTAGCCGATCGTGGAGTCGGTGCCGCCCAGGTCGTTGTCGATCGTGCCGGGCAGGCCGACAATCGGGACATCAAACTCGCGGGCAAAGGTCTGAGCGCCGGTCAGCGAGCCGTCGCCACCGATCACCACCAGGGCGTCGATACCCGCGGCACGCATATTCTCGTAGGCTATTTTGCGCCCCTCGGGGGTCTGAAACTCCTTGCAACGGGCCGTCTTGAGGATTGTGCCACCGAGCTGGATGATGTTCGAGACGCTCGACGAGGTGAATTTTACGATCTCGTTGCAGACCAAACCGCGGTAGCCGCGACGGATGCCACACACTTCAAACCCGTTGTAGATGGCCGTACGGGTGACGGCACGGATGGCGGCATTCATGCCGGGAGCATCACCTCCCGAGGTGAGTATGCCTATACGTTTGATTGCCATAGTTGATGCTTTTTGTTGAAACAGAGGCCAAAGTTACGTTTTTTTTCAGAAACCACAAAAACGGTGCAGCACTTTCTCCCCCAACGGAAAAAGTGCTGCACGCAGGACTTTCAATTAAAAACGGCTTACTCCTCTTTGGCGATGCGTATCGTAATCTTCTCTTTGCCATCGGAGAAGGTGATCGAGGCCAACGAATCAACTCCCTCCAGGCTCTCCAAACTCTCCAATGGTTCCTCATGAAGCAGATTGCGGCTATCCCGACTCGGGCTCGGCAGCTCGAAGAACTTCTGTTCGCGGTTGATCTCGCGGATAGCGCTCACGCAGAGTCCCATGACAAGCAATAGCCAGAGAATAAAGGAGATGAGCGTTACCTTGCCGCTCGGACGGCGTGAGGCGATTAGGCACATCAGTACGTAGATCAAGAGCATCACGGGGGCCAGGGCGACCAATAACCCCAACTCAATGACCAATAGCGAGGGGAGCTCGGGGATCGGCAGGGCCGGCATTACGAAGAGGGCGATGACCATCGTGCAGGCTGCGATCATCAATCCTGTAACCAACAATCCGGCCACAATCTTCAGCAGGATCAAAATCACCATACCAAAGCCCGAAACCGTGTTGGCCACCACCTGTTTGGAGTGTCCGTCCACATCGTTGCGCGAGCTTGTGCGGTTGTCGATGTTCTGCACCGTTACGGCCTCACCCTCCATCTCCAACTTCTGACGGGCTGTGCGGGCGGCCGGTACAACAAACCACATGATCAGGTAACCGAACACAAAGATTCCGAAGAGATTCCCCATGAAGGGATTACACCAACCCAAGAAGGGGATATGGCCCATCCACGAGAGGATCAAGGGGAGGAACAGGCCAAGGCGGATCCAGACGGGATCCACACTGAAATAGCGTCCCAGACCGGCGCATACGCCCCCTAATTTGGCTGCATCGGGGTCGCGGTAGAGGCGGCGCGGAATACGCGGAGCCCTCTTTTCGGTCGTCTCGGGTTCCTCCTCAATCTCCTCCACCGAGCCGAGTTGGGCGATGATGTTCTTTATTAAGGGGAGGGCTACCGTGCGGCTGTTATCCTGCGCCGAGAGGATCAGCTCGGCGATGCGGGCCTCGATGTCGGCAATGATCTCCTCGCCCTCCTCCGAAGAGGCATATTTGGTGCGCAGGCTCTCCAGGTAGCCTGCCAGGCAGTCGTAAGCATCCGTTTCGAGAATAAAGGCAATCCCCGAGATGCTGCATTTCTTCACGTCGTTCATCTTGCTAAAGTTTGTGAGGGGTTATTCGTTTAGTCGATTTTGTTGACATCACCGCCCGACGAGGTGCTGATGCGGGCCGTGCAGGAGCCTTTGTAGGCCACCTCGCCGCCCGACGAGGCTTCGGCATTGAGCTCCTCGGTGCAGAAGAGATCGATCTCACTACCCGACGAGGCCTCGGCCGTGGCTATGCGGCATTGCAACTTCAGGGCCTCGATCGAGCCCGACGACGAGGCATTCAGTGTGGCACGATCGACCGTGCCGATAGCCTCAACCTCAGCTGCCGATGTGGCCTCTATACTCAGTTCGCCACGTTGCAGGTTGGCCTTGACCTCACCGGCCGATGAGGCCTCGATCTCGGTGTGGTCGGCAAGGTAGCAACCCCTGATCTCGGCGGCCGATGTAGCCTCGATCACTACTCGGGGAGCTGCAACAGAAGCCTCGATCGTGGCAGCCGACGAGGCGTTGAGCGTAAAGGGGTGGGCTACGCCGAAGTCGGGACTCTCCACCACAACCTCGGCTGCCGATGTGGCATCAATCTCCCGCAGGGTGGGGCGTAAGGGGCAGGTGACGACCATCGTGTAGTCGCTCAGTGACTTGAGTTTCGAGTCGATGGTGATCTCCAGGGTGCCCTCCTCGCAGGTGATCACCCCGTAGGGCATCAGATTGCTGTCGGCCTCCACCGAGATCTGGTCGATTCCCGCTCGAAGGCGCAGTTCGATCCCGCGATGCACCACCACGCGTTCGAATTCGGGGGCGGCAATCGTCTTGGTGATCAGCTCTCCATTGCCCTTTAGTCTGTTTTCGGCAAATGTAAACTCGCGGCCGTTGATACGAAACGTGAGGGGATCCTCCGTGTTGCTCGAAATGCGGATACAGGCCATGGTCGACGAGGCGACAAGGCTTAAGAAGAGGAATAGGGCGGCTAATTTTAACAGGTGTTTCATGGTTGTTCTCTCTTTTATGGGTTTGGTGACAGGGGGTGTTTTACTCGGCCTGGCGGATGCGGGCAATCTGCTCGACCAATTCGTTCCAGGCCTCATCAAAGAAGCGCAACTGTTCGCGCCCCTTTTCGGTCAGGGTGTAATACTTGCGGGGAGGGCCCTGTGGCGACTCCTCCCACCGATAGCTCAATAGTCCGGCGTTCTTCTGGCGGGTGAGGATCGGGTAGAGCGTACCCTCCACCACAATCATCTGGGCGGCCTTCAGTTCGGCAATAATCTTGGGGGCATAGGAGTCCCCGCGCGAGAGGATCGCCAAGATGCAGTACTCCAAAATTCCTTTGCGCAGTTGCGCTTTTACATTCTCTTCAGTCATCGCTATTTGGTTTTATTGACCTCAGGGTCTGTTAATGTGCAGGGTTATTCTCTTTTTCTCCGATACGTGCAGGCTCTTCGGGGATAATGAGCCAGAGGATCACGTAGATCCAGAACGAAAGGCCTCCGAAGAGCATCAGTAGCAGGGTGGCCAGTCGCAGGAGCGATACATCCCATCCCATGTGCTCGGCAATACCGCCGCATACGCCCGCAATCGAGCGATTCTCACGCGAACGATACAGGGGGCGTGGTTGTGAGGTGAAACCTCTGCCCCTCTCTTGATGCCGGCTACGCGATTCGCTACGGCACTCTCCAAAGTCGGAGGGGCGGCCCATCTGATCCATCGCTTCGTGTACCTGGCGGAGCGTTACGACCATCATGGGAGAGGTGAGCTTCTGGCGGAAGATCTCGGCCAGGCGATACTCGATGTCTCCGAGCGTCTCCTGATCTCCCGGCTCAAAGCGCTCGGAGATGCTCTCCAAATACCGCTTCAGGGTCGTGTAGGCATCCTCCTCGAAGATGAAGGATTTCTGGGCCAAACTGGCATTTACGGTCTCTTTCATGGTTGATTATGATTGGTTGTTTTCGTTTTCTACTACTTTTGTACTGCAAATATAGGAACATTTTTAGTTCTATGCAATACAAAGTATATAATTTTTCAAAAAAACTGCATTTTTTCTCTTCCGGCCTCTTTTTCGGGAAAGTTGTAGTAATTCTTATGGGATAATTTGGATAGTTTGAATATTTGTTGCAGTTTTGGTCAACCAAAGTGGTTAATCAATTTTGGGGCCATCGAGAGGGTAGAGGTCAAGGAGATCTCTCAGCCCGAATCCGGCGAGCCGACAGCAAATGAACGAACCTAAATAAGTACTACGATGAAACAAACTCCATTCAAAGAGGGGAGAGAGGTTGGAGCCAACCTTGCCCCGACATGCGAACTCTGTATCGTCCTAAAAAAGTGTTACAGGATTTGATACAAAAATAATTAAAGTTT
>CAZRJU010000087.1:0-7145 GCA_964600455.1 uncultured Alistipes sp.
CACGCACGGGGTCAGGGGTTCGAGTCCCCTACGCACCGCCAAAAGACCGAGTTTTTAGCTCGGCCTTTTTTTTGTGCGTAGGGGGCTCGACAACCAGTGGCGGCTCGGCAGAGGCTGTGGCTTTGGCTTTGGGTGGTCAAAGTCCGGGCGGGCATTGCCGACGCAATGTGTTGTGGCTGTGTCGCCCGCGCCCTTTCAAACAAGTTTGAAGGTCGCCTGCGCCCCATCCCCATCTCCCGTTGGTCGGCCCCACCCGGCCTTTGTCTCACCTTCATCCATTGCTCTGCACTCGCCTGCGGGGGTCGTTCGAGTAACGTAAAGGGGTGGGTATTTCTGAGGGTGGAAGTTTTTAGAGGGGTCGTTCTCACCCCGCGAATTTTCGCGGGGATTCGACGACCTGTGGCGGCTCGGCAGAGGCTGTGGCTTTTGGCGGGTCAAAGTCCGGGCGGGCATTGCTGACGCAATGTGTTGTGGCTGTGTCGCCCGCGCCCTTTCAAACAAGTTTGAAGGTCGCCTGCGCCCCATCCCCACCTCCCGTTGGTTGGCCCCACCCGGCCTTTGTCTCACCTTCATCCGTTGCTCTGCACTCGCCTGCGGGGGTCGTGCGAGTAAACTAAAAGTGGGAGATGGTTTTTGGGTGAGGAAGGTTTTGGCGGAAGGGGGTAGAGTAACGGGAAAGAGAAAGAGTTTGTGTCATATTCATTATCGAATACGGGGTTGTCCATTTACTTTTGGACAACCCCGTATTGATATTCTATTCCTATCCGGTCTCTCTATTCGACTGTGATGCCGAGGCTGTGGAAAATAGCGAGGTCGAGTTCGTTGATTCCGACGCGCGTAAAGGGACGGGCGTGGTTGTGGTCGTCGAGGTAGTGGCGCGGGCGCGAGTGGTTGAACTCGGGGCTCAGGAGCGAAACCTCCCGATCGAAGTAGGGGCTCTCGATCGAGGCCATATCGGCCAAGGTGTGGAAGAGCGAGTGGGTGGTGGCCGGAGCCATCTGGTTCTTTGCGGCAGCTGCTACCTTTTCGGGGAATTGGGCTGCATAGCGCTCCGAGAACCAGGCTACGGAGGCGACGTGCACCTGGTAGTAGGTGATTGTCGGTGAGGCGTGCAGGAAGCGGTCGCGCTTATCGTCGAGCAGATCTTCGCCGTGATCCGAGCAGTAGAGCATGGCCGAGCAGCAATCCTCCAATCCGCGCAAGTACTCGATCACCTCATGCAGGAAGTGGTCGGTGTAGAGGATCGAGTTATCGTAGGCGTTGCGGATCATCTCGATATTTTGGCGCGTGATAGCCACATCGTCGTCGGGTTGGTAGCGGGCGAACTCGCGCGGATATCGCTGGTGGTAGCTGAAGTGCGAGCCGTAGCTGTGGAGGATAAAGAAGAGATCCTCGGTGGGGTCGTTTCTCTCGATCTTTTGCTTCATCTCTTCGAGCATCTGCATATCGAGGTGGGGGGCCGCCATGTAGTGTACCTGGTGGGCATCGGCCGCCAACTTGTCGACCATAGCCCCTTGCGGAGCCTGATTCGAGATGAAGGAGGTGTTGAAGCCCGCCTCGACAAAGAGAGCCGGAATACCCTTGCGGTGGTAGATCTCCTCGTGCCGGTCGGTCGGGATCGACGAAAGGATCATCGGTACGCTCTTGTGGGTGGTATTGCTCTGGGTGAGCACATTTCTGAAACAGATCAGATCCTCGGTTTGGGAGAGGTGGGGCGTGGTCTCCCGCTCATAGCCATAGAGCTGCCAGTTGGCGGCACGCGAGGCCTCGCCAATGATGAAGATATAGATCTCACGCTCGGGACTCTCGGCCGTGCGGCGGGCCTCGTAACGGAAATCCTTGGAGGTTTGCTCGAATTGGGTAACCTTATAGAACTCCGAGACGGCGAGTTTGAGATTATAGAAGACGTTGATCGGGAAGACACAGTCCTTCAGCACGGGGCCTTCGTAGCGGCGCGAGGCGGGGATCAACATCAAAAGGCCGGCAGCCAGGAGCGTGAAGCCCACCTTGCTGTAGAGACGGCGCAGACGGATCGGGATGGCACGCTTGTAGCGCAACTCGCGTGTTGCCATCCATAAAAGGGGTAGGTAGATGGCAAAGACGATCAACACTGCGGGCCAGATGTTGGCCAATAACTCTCCGGCCTCCCCCGGGTTGGTGGTCAGGAGGTTGGTGAACATATCGGTTGCGACGATCGAGTTGCCGAATAGGTAAAGCAATACGATCTGGAAGGCCCCAAAGAAGATGAAGGGAAAGCTGAGCCAGATGGTGACACCCGAGCGGCGCAGTGCCACACTCCACACCAGGTAGAAGCCTAACGGAAGGGCGATCGACGTGGCTATGGCCCATCCGGGCCAAGGCTCGGTGAAGGCCAACACCCCGTTGGGAACCATCATGATCACGACATAGACCGTGGCCAGGAGGGCACTCAGAATCTTCGACAGGCTCCAGTTTCTCATGTTTTAGAAGGCCTCGTTAATGTGAACCAACAGACCGTTGGAGTGTTTGCCGAATCCGTAATCGAAGCGGATATTGACGCGCTTTTTGAACTCCCATCTTAGACCGATACCGTAGTTGGGCAGTGTGTGGCCCCACTCAAAACGATCCATGCTGTGGAATACGTTACCGGCACCGCCCCATACAACGCCGCTGATACGTCGCCAGATGCGTTGGCGCAACTCTACCTGCAGGGTGATCATGTTGAGATCGGTGTAGCGTCCTTCGTAGTAGCCGCGCATGCGGTTGTCGCCACCCAGGCGGGCCATAAAGGGCCAGGGAGTATCTTCGCTGTTGAACTCACCGTGTAGCTCGGCTGCCAGGATACCCGACGACCAAAGACGTTGGTAACCCGAAAAGGTGAGATCCACCTTCCAGAGCGGACTCTCGATCGAACCCAACTCCTTGGGGTAGTACTTGGCACCGGCTGCAATGTAGATACCCTTGTAGGGGTTAGGGGCAAAGTCGCGCGAGTCGTACTGGATGACGGCTCCCAGACCGGTGGCCGAGTAACTCTCCTTCTGACCATGCAGATACTCCGGATTATCGAACTTGATACCCTTTACATAGTGGAACATCGCCTGAGGGCCGATGTAGAAGTTGCGGGCGATGCGGGCTAAGTAGGTAACCTCAATACGCGAGAGTTTCTCCGAGTATTCCGATTTGGGGTTGGTGTCGCAATCGGCATAGTTGATACCCCAGAAGTCGGTGGGCTGTGAGGCAAACGATACGCGGTAGATGATGCGGTGGCGGTCGTGTTTGAAGATGTTATTTCCGCGAATACCCACCGTGTAGAATCCCGAGGTGGCCACCGAACCGAAGAGCGTAACGTCGGAGGGCGGGGTGAGTGAGTCGGTACGATCGGTGCGGTAGAGACCCGCGGCCATCACACCGAGGCCGAGTTTCGTCGTGCTCGAGTAGCTCGGGCCTCCGATGAAGCTGATGTCAAACTTCTTTTCGTAGGTCTTGTCGTCGTTGGCTTCGGCAAAGTAGTTGATGAAACGGGTCCAGAAACCGGGGCGTTGGGCTGTGGTGTCGCTCTCGATTGCCGGGCTCTCATCAGCGGGGGCGATCTCGCTGATAGGGGTATAGGTGTAGGTTACAGTGTCGGTTTCACGTATCAATTCGGCCCTTACCTGGGCCATGGCCGTCGATCCGATCAGCAGAGCCAATACTCCTAATAGGGCTCTCTTCATTGCCTTTTAGTTTGGTTTAAAGATAGGGTTCTATTGTGCGGTAGAACTCCTCTTTCTCCTCTTCGGTAAACTCCCCCTTGTGCATGTAGACCAACTCCCCCTCTTTCGAGACGAGCAGCATCACAAAGTAGTTGTTGCAGTCGCCTAGTCCCCAAGCCGAGGAGAGGATGCGGCCACGGTCGGCCAATACCGTAGCGCCATTTTTGGCCGTACGTTTGGCTGCCATCGAGCAGGCGATGCCGTTGGGAATAAAGGGGGCGTCCTTCAGGTTCATGATTCCGAAGCCGTAGAGGTTGTCGCCCGAGGCGCGGTGGTTCTCCTCCATCTCCACCGTAAAGTCGTGGTTTTGCTTCGGTTTGTCGGGGTCAACATAGAAGATAAGCAGGTTTTTCTCCCCCCACATGGGTAGGTTTACTTTATTGCCGGCGAGATCCTCCAATTCCACATTATCAACGGGATAACCTGCGGTTGCGGGCTCCTGGGCGTAGGCTCTATTCAGGCCTGCGAAGGCCAGTATCAGGGTAATCAAAAATCCAATTTTCATTCTGCCGAAAGATTAAGATTGTGTAAACAAAAAAACCGCTGCAAAGGTAGTCAATTTTTTTAATATGTGTACGGCTTTTTCTCTCTGGTTATTGGTCAAAAAGTTTAAAAAACGGCAGCGAAAAGCAGAAAGCGACCCACAATTTTGGAGAAATGAGGTCGCTTTTCCGTTTTTAGTAGGGTTTTTTGGAGCCTTTATCGGCTCTGCAGAGTCTCTTTGCGGAGCTCCTCGAGCAGCCTTTGGCAGCCGTGTTCCAAGAGGTTGAGCACCAGCTCGAAGCCTTCATGCCCTTCGTAGTAGGGATCGGGCACGTAGTGCCAATCGGGGAAGGCATCGCGCGTAAACTCCACCATGCGGTAGATGCGCTCGGCCTTTTGGCGCGAGGGTGCCAAACGGTGCAGGGCCTCGTAGTTGTTGTCGTCCATGGCCAAGATGTAGTCAAAACGTTCAAAATCCTCCTCTCGAACCTGGCGTGAGCGGTGGCGCAGATCGTAGCCCCGTCTTAAGGCTGCCGAGCGCATGCGTGGATCGGGCAGTTCGCCACGGTGGCCCCCATAGGTGCCGGCCGAATCCACCTCGAAGTGCTCTTCCAGCGCGTGGCGCTTGATAAGTGATTGCATGATTCCGTCGGCAGCCGGTGAACGACAGATATTTCCGAGGCAGACAAAGAGAATGCGTTTTTTCATGAGACGGCAAGATGAAGTGTGCTTAGAAGTCGAATCCGAAGTTGAGACTGTAGGTATTGCGCATGGGGGAGTTCTTTCCGGCGATCAGGTAGGCGGCCTCAAAGCGCAGATGGAGGATGTGGATACCGGCACCCACCGAACCGTAGCTCGGAATGAGCGATCCCTTTTGGCCGAAGTGATAGCCGGCACGCAGTTGCAGTAGCTGCATAAATGTATATTCGGCTCCGACGGAGACCTGTACACCGCTCAGCGTCGAGGGGGTGAAGTAGTAGCCGATGTCGGTGGCAAAGAGCAGCTGGTGGCTCTCGCTGAGCCAGTAGTCGAGGGCACCACCCACGGTCAGGTTGACCGGCAGGGTAGCCCCCTCCCCCTTGAGATAGCCTCCCAGGTTGTTCAGACGGGCACCAATCAGAAATGAGGAGCCCTCGGAGAGTATCGAGAGGGGAATTTGGCAGGAGGCACTCAGGTCGGCGGTCAACGCGTTGGAGCTCTCCGAAGTGTCGTCGCGGAAATGCATGTAGCGTCCCGTGATACCGATCGAGAAGATACGGGCAATGCGGCGCGAGTAGGCGATCTCGACAGCCATATCGCGCCCTGTGCCGTAGTCATACTGCTTCCAACCCGCTTGCAGCGCATTGCCTCCGAATCGGAAATAGCCCGACACGGCGTAGTAGTTGCGGCCATCCTCGCCGTAGTAGGTACCTCCGAGGTGAACGTTTCCGGGCAGGAACGAGACGAGCGAGGGGTTGTTGAAGAGGGTGTGCGACGAGGAGAGTGTAGTGGTGCAGACACCACCCAGCGACATGGCACGCGCATCGGGGTTGAGCGTCATGGTGCCATATTGTGCTTGTGCGTTCAGCCGGCCCAAAAGCAGCATGGCTGCCGCAATTACGAGCCATAGGGTTCTTTTCTGTTTCATAGCCTTGAGGGGTGATGCAACCTTCAGGCCTCTCTCGGTCTCGAAGGTGCGGTTGGACAAATGTAGGAAAAAAGGGGCGAAAAAGCAAATACTTTACCCCTTTGATGCTTCATGGTGCCGGTCCGCATCCTCATTGCAAAGATCGGGCCTTTGGTGCGGACACCTCTTCGAGCAGCTGCTGCAAGGGCTCTCCTTATGGCGGAAAATGCGCCAGAAGTAACGCAGCGTGATGAGGAGACTCACCCCGCCTACCACCCCAAGTGTGATCGATTGCCAATCCATCGTCTTGAACTTAAAAGAGCGAAAAGAGGTGGTAGGTCGCAAAGGCCATCACCCAGGCTAAGAGGGTGTTGTAGAGGATCGAGAGGAGTGCCCAACGCCAACCGGCCTCGCTTGAAATGGCCACAATGGTTGCCAGGCAGGGGAAATAGATCAGAATAAAGACCATCAATGAGAGGGCTGAGGCGGGCGTGAAGTCGCCACTTGCCGCCAAACGGGCCGGCAGGCGCAGATCGCTTTCGGCCGTAATCTCCTCGCCCCACTCTCCGGTATAGGACTCCTGTGCATGGTCGGAGTAGAGTACCCCCATGGTGCTGACCACAATCTCCTTGGCCGCCACACCCGAAAGGAGCGCCACGGCCGACTTCCAGTTCAACCCCAAGGGCTCGACAATCGGCTCACAGGCCTTGCCTAACTGCCCGAGGTAGGAGTTCTCGTAGTGTTCGGACTTGCTCTGAACGTTGGGCGAGGTAGGGTAGTAGCTCAAGAACCACACCACGATCGAGGCGATCAGGATCATGCCTCCCATCTTGCGCAGGTACTGCGAGCACTTCTCCCACATGTGTTGCAGGGTAGCCTTCAGCGTGGGGATGCGGTAGGGGGGCAGCTCCATAACAAAGGGTGTTTCGTCGACCTTGAAGACAAAGCGACGCATCACCATACGGGCCGTAAACATGGCCAGCAGGATACCCAAAGCATAGAGCCCGAGCATCACCAATCCGGCGTGGGCGGCAAAGAAGGTGCCGGCCAGCAGGATGTAGATGGGCAGGCGGGCCGAGCAGGAGATAAAAGGCATGATCAGGATGGTGATCAGACGGCTCGAACGGCTCTCGATGGTGCGTGTAGCCATGATGGCCGGCACGTTGCAGCCGAAGCCCATCACCAGGGGAATAAACGACTTGCCGTGGAGCCCCATCTGATGCATGACGCGATCCATGATGAAGGCGGCACGTGCCAAATAGCCCGAATCTTCCATAAAAGAGATGAAGAGGTAGAGGATCATGATGTTGGGCAGAAAGACGATG
>CAZRJU010000088.1:0-6908 GCA_964600455.1 uncultured Alistipes sp.
CCTCGGGGTAGGCGTGGAAGGTTACCAGTCCCTTGGGCTTGGCACCATAGTTAAGACCCTCTTTCACAATGGCCGAGACGATCTCCTTCTCCGAAGCTCCCTCTTTGAGCAGCCCCTTCAGTTCGGGCCAGAAGGCGAATTTTTCGATCTGTTGCAAGAGGGTATCGATCCCCTTGCCGCGCTTATCCTCGTTGACAAACTCGAAGAGCCCCTTGAACATACGGGTTGCGGCGCCCGATGCCGGTACGAACTTCTCGATGCGCAACTCCTCGGCAGCAGCTTCGTAGCGGGCTACGGCGGCCTCGATCTCCTCGGTGGTCGGTACCACAACGCCATCGGCCGGTGAAGCAGCCTTTACCACCTTCAAGAAGGGAAAGCCGCGCTTGAAGTTTTCGACCTGCTCCTCCACCTTCTCGGGGGTCAGGCCATGGGCTTGGATCTGTTGCAGATCCTGTTCTGTAAACTGCATAATATTTAGATGTTTTGTTTAGGTTGTCGGTTTCATCCCCAAAATTAGTAAAAATTTTCTACCTTTGCCCTATGAAACGAGAATTTTTTAACCTTTCGCTGCAAAATCGCAACAGCTTCGGGGTGCAACAACAGGCGCGGCATCTTATTGAGTTCGAGAGCCGCGAGGAGTTGCAGGAGATTTTCCGCGAGGTGAAGCCCGAGCGCTGGATGGTGCTTTCGGGCGGCAATAACATCCTCTTTACGCAAGACTACGACGGTCTGCTTCTGACCCCTGTTGCCCACACGATCGAGGTGGTGGAGCAGTGCGAGGAGCATCTTCGTTTGCGCGTGGATGCCGGCCTGGAGTGGGACGACCTGGTGGCCTGGGCCGTGGAGCGGGGAGCCTGGGGGTTGGAGAATCTCTCCCTGATTCCGGGTAAAGTGGGAGCCTCCCCCGTGCAGAATATCGGGGCCTATGGAGCCGAGGCGAAGGATGTGATCGAGTGGGTGGAGTACTACCTGCCCGAGGAGGATCGTTTTTGCAGGATCGGCCACGAGGAGTGTGGCTTCGGCTACCGCGAGAGTATCTTCAAACAGCAGCTCAAGGGGCGTGCGGTGATCTATGCCGTGGGCTTCAACCTCTCGCTCAAGGGGGCTCCGAATCTGGGTTATGGCGATCTGAAGCGTGAGGTGGAGGCGCGAGGCGGTGCCACGCTCCGTAATATCCGCGAGGCGGTGATAGCGATCCGACGCTCGAAACTGCCCGATACGGCCACCTTGGGTAATGCCGGCAGTTTCTTTAAGAATCCGGTGGTGGATCGTGCGCTAGCCGAGAGCCTGCTGAAGCGTTACCCCGAGATGCCGCACTACCCCTCGGCGGAGGGGCCCGAGCGGGTAAAACTGGCCGCCGGATGGCTCATCGACCGTTGCGGATTGAAGGGCTATCGCCAAGGGCCGGTCGGTGTACACGACCGCCAGGCGCTGGTCTTGGTCAACCACGGCGGGGCTACGGGAGGCGATGTGATTGCCTTGGCACACCATGTGCAGGCCGAGGTGCAACGCACATTCGGGGTGGCAATTGATACCGAAGTGAATATATTGTAGGGGAGAAGGATGGCACTCAAAGAGCGTTTTCGACACTATGTCGAGCAGCAGGGATTACCCTTGGCCGAGAGCCGTATTCTGGTGGCGGTCTCGGGAGGAGTCGATTCGATGGTGCTCCTCGCGTTGATGCACGAGAGCGGCTATCGGATCGGTGTGGCCCACTGCAATTTCCAGTTGCGGGGCGAGGAGAGCCGCGAGGATGAGGCGATGGTTCGGGAGTGTGCCGAGCGTCTGGGTCTTCCGCTCTATAATCGTCGTTTTGAGACCCTTGAGGAGATGGAGCGTACGGGTGAGTCGATGGAGATGGCTGCCCGCCGACTGCGTTATGACTGGTTTGAGGAGCTCTGTATGGAGCAGGGTTACGAGTTGATCGCCATTGCCCACCATGCCGACGACTCGATCGAGACCTTCTTTATCAACCTTTTGCGCGGCACGGGGCTGCGCGGACTGACCGGTATTCATACCCGCAACGGCCGCCTGATCCGCCCCCTGATGTTTGCCTCGCGGCGCGAGATCATGGAGTATGCCCTCCAGCAACATATCCCCTTCAGGGAGGATTCGAGTAACCGTTCGACCAAACACCTGCGCAACAAAATACGCTTAGGGTTGGTGCCGCGTATTCGGGAGATCAACCCTAAATTCACGCTTCAGATGCGGCGCAATATCGACCGATTGACCGATACGCAGCGCTTTGTGGATGCCTCGATTGCGCGGATTCGCCATCAGGTGGTTGTCGAGGAGGGGGATATCGCCACGATTCATGTCGATCGTATCGACGAAAACCACCCGCGCCACTTCGTGATCTACGAGTTGCTCAACTCGGCCTACGGCTTTAAGGGGGATGTGATCGACGGCTTGTGTCAGGCCCTTGATCAGGGGCTTTCGGGGCGCCGCTTCTACTCCCCGGGGCATGTGGCCTATGTCGACCGCGGGCGTATTCAGGTAACCCCCATTGCGGAGAAGGATCCCTGTGAGGTGACCATCGAGCGCGAGACGATGCGCAGCTATTGCGGAAATTCGGTGCTCTACTTCGAGCATTGCGATATTGATACGATCAAGGAGTTCGGGGTGCCCCCCGAGATTGCTCAGGTCGATGCCGACCTCTTGCAATTCCCCTTGCGGTTGCGCCGTTGGCAACCGGGCGACTGGTTTGTCCCCTTCGGGATGACGGGCCGCCGCAAGGTGAGTGATTTTTTGATCGATCAGAAGGTCTCGATGGCCGAGAAGGAGCGCCAGTTTGTTCTCCTATCGGGCGATGAGATCGTGTGGCTGGTGGGGCGTCGTATTGACGACCGCTATCGCCTTCAACGCTCCACCGAGAATGTGTTGCGTATCACCAAAGAGATCTTGTAAGTTATGGCCAAGAGTTCGGTAAGATTTAAGGATACGGTGGCCGCCTATGGGCAGCTGTGTGCCGAGATAAAGGCTCGGCAGTTTGCTCCGGTCTACCTGTTGATGGGCGAGGAGAGCTACTTTATCGACGCCCTCAGCGATCGCCTTCAGCAGGAGATCCTGCCCGAAACGGATCGGGCCTTCAGTCAGTATGTGGTCTATGGGCGCGATGTCGATCCCGGGAAGGTTACCACGCTCTGCCGTCAGCTCCCGATGATGGGATCCCACCAGGTGGTGATCCTCAAGGAGGCGCAGCAGATGAACCAGGTGGACAAACTCTCGCTCTACACGGAACACCCCTCGCCCACCACGATCCTGGTGATCTGCTACAAGGGTAAGTCGCTTGATAAACGCACGGCTCTCTATAAGTGGGTGCAGAAGCATGGACGTGTTTTGGAGTCGGTGCGGCCCTACGAGAACGAGATGGGTAGTTGGCTGCAGGAGTTGGTACGTGGGCGTGGCTATACGATGGATGGCAAAGCTCAGGCAATGCTGACCGAGCACCTGGGCAACGACCTCTCGAAGATCTCCTCCGAGGTCGACAAGCTCCTTATAGCACTCCCCGAGGGACAGCGCCAGATCAGCGACCAACAGATCGAGGAGCATGTGGGGATCTCCAAGGAGTTTAACAACTTCGAGCTCTGTCGGGCGGTGATTCTGCGCCAGTCGGGCAAGGCCCTTCAGATTGCCGATCACTTTGCCCGTAATCCGAAGGATAACCCCACGCTTTTGACCATCATGGCGCTCTTTATGCAGTTCCGCCAACTCTTCCTCTATAACTACCTCCAGTGGCAGGCACGCCGTAAGGGCATTGCGCTGCCCTCCGATGGCGAGTTGATGCGCCAGTGCCGGGTCAATAACTTTTACAGCTGGAACGATATCAAACAGGCGGCTCCGCTTTGGCCCAACAAACGGGTCTTTCAGGTGCTTGGACTCTTGCGCGAGTATGATGCCAAGAGCAAGGGCGTGGGGGCCGGAAATATCAGCGATGGCGAGTTGCGCCGTGAGTTGCTCTTGAAGATCCTGATGTTGTAACCTCTTCGCTTATGTCCCCGTTCCTCTATCAAATGATCCATGTTGCGGGCCGCACACCGCGTTGGCTCGATCTGCATCTTGCTCATCTTCAGCAGGATGAGATGACGCTTTATGGCCATGTCTCGAATCTGGATTGGGCGGCTGTCGGGGCGCGGATCGTGGCGCTTTTGGAGGAGGGTCGCTATCCGAAAGAGCGCTCCACGTCATTGCGCTTGGAGCTCTCGCCCGAGGGGGAACTCTCCTATCGTTTCGATGAAGGGGGGCTCTACCAGGGCTATGTGTTGCGGGCGTTGCGCCCGGTGGGTCATCTGTGCCGTTTTGCGATTCCGTGGGAGGGGGTGCGCAGCTCGGCCGAACTGGCCGCTTGGGAGTTGGCAGAGGCGACTGTTGGGCAGGGGGTGGTGATTCGTTGTAACGAGCAGGGCCATCTGCTGGAGGCAGACCATGCTCCGCTTTTTGCCGTCTACGGACGTACGATCTACACCTCGCGGGAGCCGCAGGGTGTGGCGGGGGAGTTGGCTCAACGGGCCATTCAAAAGGCGGGCTATCGCCTGCAGATCGAGCCGGTCTGCGAGGAGCACCTGCCTCTTTTGGATGAGCTCTTCTATGTGGATCATCGGGGCGTTACGGCGCTGGAACGCTGTGACGAGGGAGGACTGCTGATGTCGGCTTTTGCCAAACGGGTGGCCGAGCAGATGGAACTTTTAGTTCCTTAGGGTAGCAGGTGTAGAATCCGCTCCCTCATCTCGGGGTTATCTTTGTATCGTAAACCCCGAAAAATCCCCTTATGTTACGTAATCTGTTTTATGGCCTTCTGCTGCTTGTGGCGGCAGGAGGATGGTTGGAGAGCCGTTGTTCGATGGCCCGCGAAAGGGCCCGCTTGGAGAGCAACCTCCTGGCTCTCGATGATTCGATTCACTACTACCAAAACTCCCTGGGTGAGCAGGTCGCCTCGGTGGCAGCCTTGCGCCTGCGCTGTGCCGAATTTGAGACCCTCCGTCGTGCGGATCGGGAGCAAATCCGTCAACTCGGTATTCGGCTCAAGCGGGCTGAGGCGGTGGCCCGTCAGGTGGCTCAGACCCGTCTGGAGGTGCGCGTTCCTGTACATGACACGGTCTACCTGCACGACACGATACGCTACTTCCGTTGGCAGGATCGCTGGGTGGAGGTCGAGGGCGAGATCGCCGGTGATTCGCTGCATTGTCGAGTGGCTTCGGTCGATACGCTCTTGCAGGTTGTTCATCGTGTGCCGCGTCGTTTCCTTTTCATTCGCTGGGGCACAAAGGCAATCCGTCAGGAGATCATCTCGAAGAATCCGCACACGCAGATCGTCTACTCCGAGTATGTTGATCTGGAGCGTTAATCCTCCCCGATGTCGAAAACTTTTAATTTGATGGTTTTGGCGGCCGAAAAATGAGAATCCGAAAGCAGAAAAGCACATCGAGAAAAAATATATCCGCTTTAGGCGAAAGAATAGGGTGAAATAATTATGTTTTTCACCCTATTTTTTTTATCTTTGTGCGCGAAATAGACAAATGGCTGAAAATAAGAAAAATATTCAATTAAACACAATACAAAATTATGGAGAACAAATTACAGGAGCTGACCCGCACGCTCTATGCCGAGGGCTTGGAGAAGGGTCGTTCGGAGGCTGAGGCGCTCATCGCCGAGGCGAAGGCCGAGGCTGCCAAGATTCTGGCAGATGCCCGTTCGGAGGCTGATTCGATCGTAAAGCAGGCCGAGAAGCGTGCCGAGGATGTCGAGAAGAACTCGCTCACGGAGATCGCACTGGCCGGCAAGCAGGCTGTGGCCAAGATCAAGTCGGAGGTGGCAACGCTGATTATTGCCAAGACCACCGGTGAGAGTGTAAAGGCTGCTACGTTGGACGCTGCCTTCATTAAGGAGATGTTGGTGGCTGTTGCCAAGAATTGGGATGGCGCCGGCGCCGGCAAGGTGGAGCTGAAGGCGCTTCTGCCCGAGACTGAGCGCAAGTCGCTCGACGCCGCTTTCGAGAAGGCCGCCAAGGAGCTTTTGGCTGCCGGTATCGAGGTCGGCTACTCGGCCCAGGTACGCACGGGTTTCAAGGTAGGTCAGAAGGAGGGCGGTTACTACATCTCCTTCACGGACGAGGATTTCGATGCCCTGATGAAGGAGTATCTGCGTGAGAAGGTAGCTCATCTGTTGTACGAGGCGAAATAATCGAGCCCCATGTTCGGAAGAAACTATTACTGTTTGGTAGCCTCTCTGAGGGAGTATTCGCTCGACTCGGAGACCAAGGGCTTCGACCTGGGCGCCATCCGCGAAGAGATCCTCGAGGAGCTCTCGAAGCGCGATGCCGAGCTGGTGGGTCTGCTCTATGGCTACTATGACTGTGAGAACCTGATCGCCCTGAAGGCCGGTTGTGAGAGCTACAACCCGCTGGGTATGCTTTCGCGTGAGGAGCTTGCGGAGGCATTGCAGGAGCCCCGAAGCTATCTGCCCAAGTCCTTGGCCGAGGTGGTTGAAGCCTATGCCAAGAGCGAGGATGAAGAGGACGAGGAGGATCGCCTGATCGACACCTCGCGCCGCTTCGAGCAGACCCTGCTGGATGCCTACTATGCCCTCTGCAGTCGCTCGAAGAGCCGCTTTATGAAGGCCTGGTCGGAGTTCGACCGCACGTTGCGCAACATTGCGGCAGCCGCTACGGCCCGCACCCTGCAGCGCGAGGTTGCCTCGGCCATGGTGGGCAAGGGTTTCGTGGTGGAGCAGCTCTCCCGCTCGTCGGCGGCCGACTTCGGCCTCCGCGGCGAACTGCCCTATATCGACACGGTACTTGCTGCCGTGAACGATGAGCAGAACCTTGTGGAGAAGGAGCATAAGATCGACCTGATTCGTTGGAACGAGAGCCAGGAGTTGTCGGTCTATGACTACTTCAATATCGACTTTAT
>CAZRJU010000089.1:0-6887 GCA_964600455.1 uncultured Alistipes sp.
GGTCGGCGCGGTGGCAGTTGCGGATATGGCGCTGTTTGATAAATAGTTCCGCATCGCCCATTGCTCGTGCCGTGTTCTCGCAAGTGGCCTTTTGGTCATCCTCGCTCATCAGTCGCCATAGCTTGCCCGGCTGCGTGTAGTAGTCGTTATCCAATTCGCGCTCATCGTAGTTATATACCTCGCCCGTAACAGCCAAAGGTGGCTCTTTAAGCGCCGGAGAGTCCTGCCACTCGCCATAGCTGTTCGGCTCATAGGAGATTGTGCGACCTGCGTTATCATCCGTGCGCATCTGACCGTCACGATGGTAGGCGTGATAAGGGCAACGAGGGCGATTTACAGGTATTAGGTGGTGATTTACCCCCAGGCGGTAGCGTTGTGCATCTCCATAGGAGAACAATCTGCCCTGCAACATCTTATCGGGCGAGAAGCCTATGCCGTCGATGATGTTCATCGGGTTGAAGGCCACCTGTTCGACCTCGGCAAAGAAGTTCTCGGGGTTGCGGTTGAGCTCCAGAATCCCGACATCGTGCAAAGGGAAGTCGCCATGATACCACACCTTCGTAAGGTCGAAGGGGTTGATATGATACTCCTTCGCCTCGTCCTCCGTCATCAACTGCACCTGCATCAGCCAACGAGGGTATTCGCCACGCTCAATAGCCTCAAATAAGTCGCGCTGGTGCGACTCCCGGTCTTTGGAGATAACGGCCTCCGCCTCGGCATCGGTCATATTTTTGATTCCCTGCAGGGTGCGCAGGTGAAATTTCACCCAAGTGCGGCGGTTGTCGGCATTGATAAAGCTGTAAGTATGACTACCAAAGCCGTGCATGTGGCGAAAAGAGGCCGGTATACCGCGTGGAGACATCGTGATGGTCACTTGGTGCAGGGCCTCGGGTAGAAGTGTCCAAAAGTCCCAATTATTGTTTGCTGAGCGCATGCCCGTACGGGGGTCACGCTTTATGGCGTGGTTGAGGTCGGGAAATTTCAGCGGGTCGCGCAGAAAGAATACGGGCGTATTGTTGCCCACCAAATCCCAGTTGCCTGTGTCAGTGTAGAACTTCATTGCAAAGCCACGAATATCCCTCTCGGCATCAGCTGCACCACGCTCGCCTGCCACAGTCGAGAAGCGCACAAAGCACTCGGTCTTCTTGCCCACCTTGGCAAATATCGAGGCGCGCGTGTAGGCTGTGATGTCGTGCGTAACGGTGAAGGTGCCATAAGCCCCCGCCCCTTTGGCATGCATACGCCTTTCGGGGATTACCTCCCGATCGAAGTGGGCGAGTTTCTCCACAAGCCACGGATCCTGCATCACTACGGGCCCTCTAACACCCGCTGTCTGCGTATTCTCGTTATCGGCTATCGGACGACCATTTTCGGCGGTCAACCTCTTTTTGTTGCTCTTTTCCATGTGGTTGTTATTTTGGGCGGGTAAGCAACGAAAACCGTGCCTATTTCATGAAGGCCCCGACTCTCTTAACGAAAAGAGGTTGCCGCAATATTCGTGCGACAACCTCTCGGGCTTTTGGGTAGGGTGCTTTACCAACCGGTCAGCTCCCCAAACTTCTCAATCACGATACGGGCCATCTTCTCCTGCCCATAGCGGTTCGGGTGCTCCGAGGCGCCCAGGTCGGTGGTGCGGTTGTAGACATCGCACGAAATATCGGCCATGGCACTCTTCGGCAGTTCGGCCACCATCTCGGCCACGCACTTTACGGCATGGGGCGAGTGGACAACGCAAAGTACAGGGAGCTCCTCTCCCCATTGCGTACGCAGCTTCTCGATCAGGGCACGATACCCGGCGATATACTGCTCGTGGGTGGGGTGGGGAGGTGTGCTGAAGTCGTTGGTGCCGAGCGTGATCACAATCGCATCGGGGCGATAGGGGCTCTTCTCGAACTCCCACACCGAGGCAGGATCCTCGTCAAAGAGACGGAAGGCGCGTGCACTCATCGTCGTCGTGGGGTCGGAGAGCTGCAACGAGTCGCCATAGTTACGCACCAGACCACGGCCCGAGTGCGAGACGAGGTTGTAGTCGCAGCCGAAGTGCTCGGCCGTCAGGGCGGCATAGGTATAACGGCAGTTCTCGGTCTCGGGGAGGAAGGGTTCGCTACCCGATTTACTCTCCGTGCCATAACCGCAGGTGAGCGAGTCGCCGTAGAACTCGATGTGGCGCGGGCGCTTGAGCTCCTCGGCCGAGAGCAGACGGCCATCCGTCGTGAGGCTGTGGAGCGTGATGCGTCCCTGCTCGGCCTCGGTGGCCTTCTGGATGCGGATCAAGTGCTCACCTTTGGCCTCGGGGTTATTGAAGAGTACCAAGGTCGTGTGCTCCCCCTCGGAGGTGAGCTTCTCCTGCTCCTTACCATCAATCCAGAGGTTCAGGTAGTTGCGTTTCGTGTCGCTGAGCTCCAGGGCCAGATAGCTGCCCTTGAAGCGAATATCGAGGTAGACACCACTCCAATCGAAGCTGATGGAGCCATCCTCCAAGGTGGCCGTGCGGCCCACTACGCGGGCAGGCGAGTCGGCCATTGTGGTCGTTGTCATCTTATCGCACCCGGCAAATAAGGAACAAAGTAGGGTCAAAATAAAAAACTGTTTCATCGTACAAAATTTCCATTCAGGTCAACCGGACAATCAAAGGGTTTGAGGCGGGCATCGATCGCTACGGCACACTCCAGGCGACTCAGGGCACGTGCCACATCGTAGTTCTCCAATCCCCAGGCATTCCAATCCTCGGCCGAGATCTCCCCCGTGATGGCGGCAAGTTCCGTGAGCGTAACCGGGCTCTTCACCTCGCTTTGGGCAACGGTCGAATCGTAGCGGTTGAGGCCGCGCATCAACTCCTCGACCGTGATCGTCTCCGAGGCGCGGAACCAACTCTGGTTCTCCCAACCTACGGTCATGCCGACGCCTTCGATGATCCCCGTAACGCCGATTCGCTGCATAGCATCGAATCGGGGATCCGTGGTGGGCAGATCGAGGAAGGGAAGCAGGTAGCCCTCGCCGGCCAGTACCTCGCGCTGCACGTCACGTACGGCCACCTCGCGGGGCTCGATACCCTGCTTGGCAGCCAGAGCAGCCACAATACCGGCAGCCTCACCAATCTGCAACACTACGGGCTGCAGGCGGGTCGATCCATTTACCAAGTTGCTCACCGAGATCGACTTCTCGGCTACAATCAGACCATCCACCTCCTTGGGCAGCAATACACCCATCGGCAAACCATAGGAGGGTACCGAGTGGAAGTAGAGGTTGGGCAGTGCCTCCCAACCCGTATAGCGCGTGTGGTGCTGATCAACGGGGTAGTCACCCACGCCGATTGCTGTGCGGTAGAGCGTATAGTTGTAGGGTGTGGTGATGTGGTTGAGCTGGAAACGCACCTCACCCTCAATACGACGTGATTCGCGGTGGTAGGGCATCAGCGGCATCTGATCCTCGGTCGGGAACTCGTCGTCGGCCAGGTAGAGGGTATTGAGGCCCAACTCGTGCTGGATGAAGTAGAGGAAGCAACGGGTGTGCTCCTTGGCCTTCTCCACAGCTTCGGCACGCTCCTCGGGGTTCATCTCAATCATGTTGACATAGTAGTCATTGCCCTCGATCGGCCAGTTGATCATCCACTTGCCGTTGGGCAGGCGGCCATAGGAGAGCATCATCTGCTTCGACCAGAGACGGTTAGCCTCTTTGGGGGTATGGCAGATGGGGTTGTCGCAGGCACAAGCGAAGAGGGTCGAGTCGTAGCTTGCGGGACGCTCGATGGTCATATCGCGCTCGTAATCCTTAAGAATCATCACCATCGTCAGATCCTGGATGATGCTGTTGGCCTCTTCGGGGGCCACATCCTCGCCGGTGACGGTGCGACTCTCCATACCCATATCATATTTCACCCCTTGTGCGGCGGCCACATCGCCTAACTCCGTGCCGTCAATCAGGATGCGGGCCTTCACCTCCTGCTTGCCCTTGGGGCCCTGCAGGGTTACTCTCCAGCCCTCCTCAGAGCGCTCGATAAGCGTGGCCTCGGTCTGGAAGGCGACGGTGAGGTGCTCCTCATTTTCGGCCATATTCCGGAAGATACGGGCTCCGATACTCGGCTCAAAGAGCAGGTTGCTGACCCAACCCGTCTTGAGGGCTTCGGCCCCTCCGTAGTGGGCCTCGAGCGAGTCGCGGAGCTCGCCCCACATACCGCCACGCAGGCGATAGTTACCATCCGTGGCACTTACGCCGGCCGAGGTGAGCATACCGCCCAACCAGGGGCCTTGCTCCACAATCAGGGTCTTGGCTCCAAGACGGGCCGAACGAATACCGGCTGTGGTGCCACTGACACCGCCACCTATTACCACCACATCATACTCCTTGCTGCCACATGCCGTGAGCAAGAGGGCCACGATCAATCCCGTGGCATAGGTCAATAGTCTCTTCATATTTCGATCTATTTGAGCGAGATAGTTTCTGTATAGCAATTGCCGAAGCGGTCTACAGCCTTGACCGTAGCCTCTATGGCTCCCTCGGGGATTACCACACGGTAGAAGTGGTCGGCCGGGGTGGGGTAGACATAGGGGTGATCAAAACCCTCGGTCGAGCGATACATCTCCTGTGCAGCCGGGTCGTAGCTCTCGAAACGCTCCATCGGGGTCGCCTCGCCGCCATCGAATACGGCCTCCACACGCCAGGTGGGATCGCTGGCCCATACATCGGCCACCAGCTGTCCGGCAAACTGGGGATACTGCTCCCCGGCATAGAGCGTGAACTGGTAGTCAGCTTCATAACCGGTGGATTTGTAATACCACTTTACATCGTCGCCATTGACCTCAAAGACCCCATAACCGCGCGGCGTACCATCCGTGCAGAGCGGCCCCTGCCACCAAGCACCGCTCACTGCCGGAATCACGTGCTCGTAGAGATTCTCGGTGATGATCTGATTGAAGGTCGTGTGGGTATGGCCCGAGAGGATATGGGCCTTGTAGGGAGCCAACATGCGATGCAACTGCGGGGCGTTGGTCATCACATTGGCAATGGTGCGGTAGTTGAACTGGCGGCGGTCGCTCTCCTCACAAGTGGTCGGGATGTGGAGGATCACAAAGAGGGTAGAGCCCTCCTCTACATAACTCAAATCACGCTCCAACCAGGCAAACTGCCGCTCGTCGAGGTAGCCGATGTAGAAGTAGTCGCGGCCGATATAGAAGTTATCGTTGAGCACCACATAGTGGGCCTTGCCGACGTTGAATGAGTAGCACACGGGGCCGAAGGTCTCCTCCCAGAGGCGCGTCGAGGTTTCGTGCGAGCGGCTGTAGAGGGTCATGTCGTGGTTGCCCGGCGTACTGAAAAACTGGAGCCCCGAGGCGGCTACCACCTCGTTGTAGGTGGGGTAGAAGGTGTGGTCGTAGGAGATCACATCGCCGCAGCAGATGCCGTGGAAGGGGATCTCATACCCCTCGACCGTCTTGCGAATATCGGCGATTCCCTCGCTTAGGGCAGGGAACTCCTTGCGGTGCCATACCTGCGGGTCGGCCATCACCACGAAACCGTGGTGCTTGTCGTCTTGTGCCTTGCGCAGCAGGGTGAAGTCGTAGTGCAGCTTCCCTTGCTCGATACGCTGCCAGAATTGCGGCACACTCGCCTTGGCCTCGACCTCATAACCGGCCGGGATCGTGATGTAGACCAGTCGGTTATCATCCGAAGAGGGGAGCGTATAACACCCCTTCTTATCGGTAAGGGTGAAGTTCTCGCCATCGGTTACGACGACCTTCTCCACACCCTTTCCCTCGCATGTAACCGTACCCTTCAGGGTGCGCAGGCCAACAGCCCACGAGAGGCTGTACCAAAGCAGTGCAGCCCCCAGTAAGAGAATCCGTTTCATGACTATTTCTCCAATTTTGCTTTCAACTCCTTGAGCAGGCACTCACACTTGTAGAGGCCGCGCGGAACGTGGAAGCAACCCTTCCACTTGCCACCCTTGAGCGGCAGCAGCACCTCACCACGGCGGTTCAGGTAGCCAAACCACTCGGGGTGCTCCGTATCGCGGAAGTGCGACCAGGTGTAGTCGTGCAGCTTCTCGAACCACTCTAAGCAACGCTCGTCACCGGTCAGCAGGTAACCCTCCAGCATGGCGATCGTCGACTCGATGTGTACCCACCAGAGCTTCTGATCCCACTCCAACTGCTGCGGGGGGCAACCCTTGCGATCCATGAAGTAGAAGAGACCGCCGTGCTCCTTATCCCAACCGAAATCGAGCGTGTTCAAGCCGATCTCGACAGCCTTACGAATCAACTCCTCGTCGCCACGGCGGCGGGCCAGATCCATCACAAACCACATCGTCTCGAGCGTATGGCCCGGGTTGATCAGACGGCCGTCAAACGTATCGCTCAAGGTGCCGTCGGCGTTCAGGTGCTCGACCATCAGCTTCAGTTCGGGGCGGTAGAAGGTGTTCATGACATCGCCCAGCGCCTTCTCGATCGAGGCCTCCACCACCTCCGGTTCGATCAAGTGCTCGATCTCCAGTAGCAGGTTGCAGAGAATCATCGAGGGGGCCAGGGCACGCATATCGCGCGAACCGGCGTGGGCCTTGTTCCAACGCGCCTTGGGGTTATCCCAACGCTCCAGAATGTGGGCGTAGGTGCGGCGTGTAGCCTCGGCATAGCGCTCATCGCCCGTAGCTTTGTGGAGCTGGGCAAAGGCCATGGCGGCAAAGGTGTAGGAGAAGATGTTGTAGGGATCTACCAGCGGCTTACCCTCGCGCGTGAGGGCGAAGTACCAGTTGTAGTCGCCGTCATGGCCATACTTAAGCATAAACTCGGCACCCTGACGTGCACACTCCAACCACTCCTCGCGGATGCCCTCCTTGTTGCAGAGCATCGAGAAGAGCCACACCTCACGGCCCTGCAACCACATAAACTTAT
>CAZRJU010000090.1:0-6760 GCA_964600455.1 uncultured Alistipes sp.
CGTGTAGAACATCACCGACGAGAGGGTCATGGGGGTTGGGGTGAGATCCTGCACCTGCTCTAAGGTGAAGTTCAGGCGACCGAGCACCCGCCCGGAGAGAGCCTGCATATCGCGCTCCTCACAGCCGGGATGGGAGGAGATGAAGTAGGGGATCAGCTGGTAACGCAGCCCCTCACGACGGCAGATCGAACGGAAGCGGTCGTTGAGCTCCTCGAAGAGGCTGAAAGCGGGTTTGCGCATCAACTTCAGAACCCGATCCTCCGTATGCTCGGGAGCCACCTTCAGGCGCCCCGAGATGTGAAACTTCACCACGCGGTCGAGGTAATCGCTCTCATCGAAGAGGTCGTAGCGGATACCGCTCCCGATAAAGGCCTTTTTGATCCCCTTGACTGCCCGTATACGGTCGTAGAGGGCTATCAGCGGGCGATGATCCCGATTCAGATTGGGGCAGGGCTTCGGATGAAGACACGAGGGGCGCAGGCATTTGGCACAGAGTTCACTGCGCTTGCCCCCAAGACCATACATATTGGCCGAGGGGCCTCCCACATCCGAGAGATAGCCCTTGAAGCCCTCCATGCGGGTAATCAACTCCACCTCACGAAGGATCGAACGCTCACTGCGCGAATGGACAAACTTTCCCTGGTGGGCCGAGATGGTACAAAAGGAGCAGCCCCCGAAACAGCCGCGGTGGATGTTGACCGAGAATTTGATCATCTCCCAGGCGGGAATATCCCCCTTACCGCGGTAGCGAGGGTGGGGAGCACGCTCGTAGGGGAGGTCGAACGAGTGGTCAAGCTCCTCGCTCGTGAGGGTGGGACGGGGCGGATTGACCACCACGAACTCCTCATCGCTGAGGGGCTCCACCAGGATATGTTCGGGATGCATCCGGTTGCTCTCCTCCTCGATACGGGCAAAGTTTTCGCCAAAGGCATCGGGGCTCTCTTGGCAACGAGGAAAGCTGTGCAGCATGCATTTTCGCATCGGATCGAGGCGCTCGACATAGCTACGGTCGGCCAAGAAGGCCACCTGATCCAACTTGCGTAGCAGCTTCATATTGAATCCGTTGCGCATGGTGCGGGCGACCTGCTGAACAACCCCCTCCCCCATGCCGTAGATCAACAGATCGGCTCCACTTGTCTTGAGAATCGAGGGGTGGAGACGATCCTCCCAGTAGTCGTAGTGGGTCAGGCGCCTCAGGGAGGCCTCTATCCCCCCGATCACCACCGGCACATGGGGATAGAGCCGTTTGAGGATGCGGGTGTAGCACTCCACCACGCGGTCGGGGCGGAAACCCGCCTTACCGCCCGGAGTGTAGGCATCGTTGCTACGCAGGCGCAGATTGGCCGTGTAGTGGTTGACCATCGAATCCATCGCACCACCCGTCACGGCAAAGAAGAGGCGCGGAGCCCCCAGCTTGGTGAAGTCTCGTAAATCATCCCGCCAGTTGGGTTGGGGCACAATGGCCACCCGATACCCTTCGGCCTCCAACAAACGTCCCACGACGGCCGCCCCAAACGAAGGGTGGTCGATGTAGGCATCGCCCGTGAAGAGGATCACGTCAATATAGTCCCAGCCCAGGGCTTTGACCTCTTTGATGGTGGTTGGCAGAAACGACATGGCGGTCGATGATTTAGGATTCGCTCTCCAGCTCCTCGTTAATGCGTTGAGTATTGGCCGCCGAGTAGTTCTCCCAGCGCTCGATAACGCGCTTGAAATCCTCGGGCAGCTCACTCTCGAAGTGCATCTCCCGGCGGGTGGTGGGGTGTACAAAACCCAACGAGCGGGCATGCAGAGCGTGGCGCGGCATCGCCTCGAAGCAGTTTTCGATAAACTGCTTATACTTTGAGAAGGTGGTTCCCTTCAGGATACGGTCGCCTCCGTAGCGCTCGTCGTTGAAGAGCGGGTGACCGATATACTGCATGTGAACACGAATCTGGTGGGTTCGGCCCGTCTCCAGGCGGCACTCCACCAACGTCACGTAGCCATAGCGCCGCAGAACACGGTAATGGGTAACGGCATGCTTACCCTCGGAGCCATCGGGGAATACACACATCTGCATCCGCTCGCTACGCGAACGGCCGATATGGCCCGTGATGGTTCCCTCATCCTCCTCGAAATTACCCCACACTAAGGCCACATAGCGGCGCGAGGTGGTGTGATCGAAGAACTGCTTGGCCAGGAAGGCGTGGGCATGCTCGTTTTTGGCAATGACCAGAAGACCCGAGGTATTCTTGTCGATACGGTGTACCAATCCGGCACGCGTATCCCCCTCGCTGAACATCGGCAGGTTTTGCAGGTGGTAGGCCAGCGCGTTGACCAAAGTCGAATCCCAGTTGCCGTGGCCCGGGTGAACCACCATACCGGCCGGCTTGTTGACCAGGAGCAGATCCTGATCTTCATAAGGGATCTCCAGGGGAATATTCTGCGGCACGATGGCGGTGTCACGCTTCGGGTAGGGCATCATGATCGAGACATGATCCAGCGGCTTGACCTTATAGCTCGACTTGGCCGGTTTGCCGTTGACCAACACATTGCCACAGTCGGCAGCCGCCTGAATGCGGTTGCGCGAGCAGCGCTCCATCTTGATCGTGAGGAACTTATCGAGTCTTAGAAGGCTCTGTCCCTTATCCACCACGATCGAGAAGTGCTCGTAAAACCCCTCTTCACCTTCGCCCTCCGCAAGCTCCTCCTCCGAAAGGTTCTCCGGCTCGGTATAGTACTCGTTCATCATCGCTTAGTTGAAAAATTCGTCCGCGGGAGCCGGTGCCACCTCTTCGGGTTCGGCAACCAACTCCTCGATCGTGAGGTTGGAGAGCGAATCGGCACGCTCCTCAGCACGGCGGCGTTCCTCGGTAGCCTGACGTACCAGTTTCTCGGCCTCCGCACGGCGCTCGGCAACAGCCTCTTCGTCGAGGCTCAGGCGCAGGGTGATCTCACGGCCCAGCTGCAGAGGGGTACCCGGGGCTGGGCTCTGTGCGATCACGCGGGCATCTTTGCGCGTCAACAGATCGACCTCCTGCTCATAAGCAACCGAACCAAGGTTGAAGCCACTCTCCCAGAGGCGGCTCTTCGCCTCACGCAAGGCATCCCCCACCACCAAGGGGACAATCGCGGTCGTTTCCGATTCGCCTACCCCCACATAGAGGGTTACTCCCGAACCCGCCTCGGCCATCAGTTGGCTCCCTTCGGCGATCTTCTCCCCGCGGTAATACTCCTCAAGGACATAGTTGGTGGCCATATCGGGCCGATAGACCAGGCGGTCGATCTCCAAACCGGCGATCTCCAGCATATTTTTGGCCTGACGCAGCGAGCGTCCCGCCACATAGGGTACCTGCACCATCTTGTGGGAGAAGGCGTTGATCGTGATATAGACCTTGCGGCCGGGCTTGACCGAGACCTGCGGCTCGGGGAGTTGATCCAAGACAATGCCCCCCTCGTAGATCGGTACAAAGAGTGAGTCGTTGACAATGAGCTCCAGGTCGTTCTTGCGGGCCAACCGCTCGGCCTCATGCAAGGGGATGCCGGTGAGTTCGGGCACCTGGCGACGGGCTCCGTGGCGCGTGCCGAGGAGCATCAGCAGGTGGGCCGAGATAGCCATGATCAAGAGGATCAAGGCGATCTTCGTAAGGGTATAGAGCAAGGGGTGCTTTTTGAGCCACTCCAGCCCTTGGTCGATCTTCTTCTTCATCGTTATGCGGGTTCTATTTCGTGGTAGTGGGTATCGCGTTCAACGGCCCGCAGCGCACTGCGCTCGGCCATGCGGTGGATCTCCTCAATGGTCATGCAGGGGCGCTGATCCTCGGCTCCGGCCATGGAGTAGATCTTGGTCGAGTCGTCGATCGTTCCATCCACATCGTCGGCCCCGAAGTGGAGCGCCAATTCGGTGGTCTGCTTGCCATACATCACCCAGTAAGCCTTTAAGTGATCGATATTATCGAGCAGGATACGGCTCAGGGCCAGCATGCGCAGATCCTCCACCACCGAGACCTCGCCCACCTCCGAGAGGGCGTTGTTGGCGTTGCGGTACTTGAGCGGGATGAAGGCATCGAAACCATGGGTTTCATCCTGCAGATTGCGCAGACGCAGGAGGTGGTCGATGCGGTGCTCGATCAGCTCCACATGACCATAGAGGATGGTGCAGTTGGTTCTGAGGCCCAATTCGTGAGCCGTACGGTGGATCTCGAACCACTCCGCGGTCGACCCCTTCTCGGGGCAGATTTGAGCACGAATCTTCTCATCGAAGATCTCGGCACCACCCCCCGGAATGGCGGCCATACCCGCCTCGATCAGTCGCTCAAGACCCGCTTTGTGGGTAAGCCCCGCCTGGCGGATCATATAGCTGAGTTCGATAGCCGTGAAGGCCTTGATCGAGACCTCGGGCAGGATTGCCTGCACGCGACGGATCATCTCACAATAGTAGTCAAGATCGTGGTCGGGATGTACGCCCCCCACGATATGCACTTCGGTCAGCCCCCTCCCCTGTTGTCGACGGGCCAAGGCTTCGACCTCCTCCATCGAGTAGTCCCACATCTCGGGGCTATCGACCGGGCGGCGGTAGGAGCAAAAGCGGCAGTTGAAGATACAGCGGTTGGTGGGCTCGATATGGATATTGCGGTTGTAGTAAAGTCTGTCGCCGTTTATTTGGCGACGGCGCAACATCGCCACACGAGCCAACTCCCACAAGGGAGCCTCGTACCAAAGTTGCAGCGCCTCCTCGCGGTCGATACGGCCCCCGGCCTCGATCTTCGCTATGATTTCGGTATAGGCTGACATTATTTCGGGGCTTTACGGTAGAGGTAGATGGCGATGCCGAGGTAGATCAGGTTGGGCACCCAAACAGCAAAACGCGGTGGCAGTGCTCCCCCCTTGGCAAACTCCTCGAAGAAACGGTTAAAGAGGATATAGCTGAAGCAGAGTGCAATACCGATACCGATATGAAGACCCGTACCGCCGCGTACCTTACGCGAGGAGAGCGACACACCGATCAGCGTAAGGATGAAAGTCGCGATCGGATAGGCAAAGCGGGCCTGCTGCTCCACCTCGATCAGGGCAATGGTATCGGATCCCTTGGCCTTCTGTTGATCGAGGAAGGTGTTAAGCTCGGTGATAGTCATGGTTTTAATGAGCTCATGCACACGACCCAACTCATTGATGTCGAGATTGATCAGCGTATCGAGATTACGGTGCTGCGAGAAGCTCTCACGGCCCAGCGAATCACACGAACGGCGGATGTAGCGCGAGGCCGACCAGCGGCGGGTCTCGGGATCAAACTTAGCGTCTTGTGCCTCAATAGCCCGCACGATCACACCATCCTTATACTCCTCGAGCGAGAGGTAACGGGCCTGCGAACTCCCCTTCGAGAAGTCGCGCACATAGGCAAACGTACCGGGTTCGATCTGGCGGTAGATATGGCGGTCGTATTGGAAATTCTGGCGGTTCTTGCGGTACTGCTGCTCAAAACTTACCAACGTACGTTGCGTATAGGGAATCACCCAGAGCGAGAGCGAGAGCGAGAGCATCGAGATAATGAGTGCCCCCAGGAAATAGGGCCACATCAGGCGACGGAAACTCATACCCCCCGAGAGCATGGCCGTAATCTCGGTCTGATAGGCCAATTTCGAGGTAAAGAAGATACAGGCGATGAAGGTGAACAGACCGCTGAACTGATTGATAAAGAAGGGGACAAAGTTCAGGTAGTAATCGAAGATCACCGCCTTGAGCGGCGCTTTCAACTCGGTGAAGTCGTCCACCTTCTCCACATAGTCGAACACCACCACGATAATGATGATCATGGCGATTGCGAAGAAGTAGGTTCCCAGGAACTTGCGCAGGATATAGCGGTCGAGGATCTTAAACCCCGGCCAGCCCCATACCATTTTATCTCTCTTGTCCATCATAGCATCCTCTCGGTTAAAGTCTGCGGGCCAACTTCACCACCGCCTGCTCTTTCCAGGCTTTGAAGTCGCCGGCAATAATGTGCTCACGCGCCTTTCGCACCAAGCGCAGGTAGAAGGCGATGTTGTGGAGCGAGGCGATCTGCGCCGCCATCATCTCCTGTGCCACGCAGAGGTGGTGGAGATAGGCCTTCGAGTAGCACTTGTCGACAAAGGCCTCACCCTCGGGGTCGATGGGCGAAAAGTCATCCTCCCACTTCTTGTTGCGGATGTTGATCGTACCCTCCCAGGTGAAGAGCTGTCCGTTGCGACCGTTACGTGTCGGCATCACGCAGTCAAACATATCCACACCGCGCTCGATGGTCTCCAGGATGTTGATCGGCGTACCCACCCCCATCAGGTAGCGAGGCTTATCCTCAGGGAGAATGGCATTGACCACCTCGATCATCTCATACATCACCGGTGCAGGTTCTCCCACAGCCAATCCGCCAATGGCGTAACCATCGGCCTTATACTGCTGCACATGCTCTGCCGCATGGGCCCTGAGATCGGGATAGGTACACCCCTGCACAATGGGGAAAAGCGACTGGTAGTGGCCATACTTAGGGGCCGTCTGGTGATAACGATTGAAGCAGCGATCAAGCCAACGCTCGGTGAGGGCCAACGATTTGGCCGCATAATCGCGTGGTGCATCCCCCGGAGGGCACTCATCAAAGGCCATCATGATATCGGCCCCGATCGTGCGCTCGGTATCAATCACGCTCTCGGGGGTAAAAAGATGCTTCGAGCCGTCGATATGCGAACGGAAATGACACCCCTCCTCCTTGAGCTTGCGGCACTGCGCCAACGAAAAGACCTGAAAGCCA
>CAZRJU010000091.1:0-357 GCA_964600455.1 uncultured Alistipes sp.
GCCCGAACGGGACGTACATTCAGTACTACCCGTCCGGGCTTCTTATTGCGATGAACCGCATCTGCAGCCTTCTGACAACAAAATACCCCTTCTACCCATCGCCGATTTTTTTCGTCGAGCGTTGCAGCTAACTACTTCTGACAACAAAATTTTGCCGTGATAAGGCCGCACCTGCGGCACATCCTTTAGCAAAGCCCGAACGGGACGTACGCCAAGTACTACCCATCGCTGATTTTTTTGGGGGGGGTGGAGTGATGGGAATAATGGGAATTACGTGAATAATGGGAGGCCCACAACGAAATTCAAAATTCAAACTTGAGCGAAAAAGAGACTTCGCTCTTCTGCTGCTGCGCCTCG
>CAZRJU010000091.1:457-6662 GCA_964600455.1 uncultured Alistipes sp.
GCAAAGCCAAACGCTCCCTCGCTTGGCTCTGCACTCGGCTTGCACCGCAGTTGAACGAAAAAGAGACTTCGCTCTTCTGCTGCTGCGCCTCGGCAAAGCCAAACGCTCCCTCGCTTGGCTCTGCACTCGGCTTGCACCGCAGTTGAAAATGCATAATTGGGTAATGCCCCCTGGGTAATCCCATAATTCCCTAAATTCCCATCACTCCCATTGCCCCCCCCCACAGCACAACAAAAAACCGCCGGCCGCTTGACAAACGCAAGGGCCGGCGGAGTGATTTTCTATCGGTTAGCGATTACTCGCCCCAGTTGTACCAAAGCTTCGTCTCATACGTAGCACCGGCACCGTTGGTCACAACCGATGCGTCAACAGGCAGGTAACCGGTCGTAAGATCAACACTCGAGAAGGGCTCGTCGGTCAGCTTGTATAAGTTATCTCCGGCGGAGGTGTTTGCATAGCTCGAGTTTTTAACGGGCTTCCAGTACTGAGTCCCTTCATTATTTGTATAGGCGGCATTGTTGCGAACCTTACACTCTACGGTGGTATCCCCCGATTTGTAATAACCAACATCGTAGCTAGTCTTTAACGAGGTATTATTGTCAAAATAGTGAAGGTTGTTGAGCGCGGTTACACTCTTTGCCGAGTAAACAGATACTAAACCGTTGGTGTGGAACAAACCGTAGGTAGTATTCTGGTTAACAACCACCTCAGCATTTACGGTTGCATAGGCGGTAAAATCTGCTGTTGTCGTCTTGTCGCCACCAATCATAACCAAATAGTTCGTCAATGTCGTTGAGGAGTAAACAACATTGTTGGTTACAGTCACCTTAAGAAGTGTACTTGCACCCTTATTTGGGAGCTTGGTTGCGAAACCATAAATAGCTTTTCCGGTGGATGAAGTAGAGAAATCAATCACGCAGTTGTTGATGTAAACACTTGCCAAGGTGAGGGTGGTATTGCTATCGGAAATAACATTACCATTCGTGGAGATTGTACAATCCTCAATGTAGAGATTACCCTCACCCGATGCATTGGTCGCATCAGTATTAGCAAAGAGGTAGTTGTTACTATCTCCATTAAGTTTCAGGTTCTTGAATACGAAATTCTTTTTAGCGCGAAGCGCAAAATAGTTTGCCTTAATGTTACCGCTGTCATTAACATAGTGCATGATGATGGAGGGTTGGTATTTCGGGTCATTACCAATGACAATACAGTCATCAACTAATGCCGGGCTTGCTGTCATCGTATAGGAGCCTTCGCCCTCAATAAAGATCAAACCACCATCCGTGAAATCTTTGTTCTTCAACTCCGAAATATTGACCTTCACAGCATTGGGGTAGTTCGTATTATTGACAGTGAGATCTCCGATTACAATATCCTCTCCACTTTCCCAACGGGAGTAGAAGTCAGAAACCGAACTCTTGGTCTTACCCTCGGCCGAAACAACTGCGCCCTGCACGTCGTTCTCGCCTACGGGAACGACATAGAGTACATACTCCGTAGCCTCGGAGAGGTTCTCGATGGTGAGCTCGGTAGCCGTGCTCTCCGTTCCATTATTAACAACCTCCTCGACTGAAGGAGCCGTATCGGCAGCGGGCTGGCAGAGGTAGTAATACTTCGTGGCGTAATCGTTACACTCAACCTTAAAGGTGAGGGCATTGGTCTCAGCCGAAGAGAACTCAACCGAAGCAATGGGATCGGAAGCCCCAATAACTTCCACCGTGATAGCCGAAACATAGGTATCCATGGAACTGTTGGAGATACGATATACCACTCCTGCCTGAGGATCCGTGGGTGTGAAGATGATATGACCATAGGTTTGTTGCTCGATCATGTTACGGGCTACCGATACCGTCTCCACATCCTGCCACTCCTCGCCAACCAACTTTTGCAAGACCATGTTATGGGCAGTACCGTTCGTGGCGGCTTGTTGCAACAAGCGGATGCTTTGGATGATTTGACCTTCAAAAACGGGGAGTTGGATGTAGCTTGTGCAATTTGCCGGGAAGCGTAATCCGCGGCTCTTGTAGAATAGGGATTGACCTGTACGAGCCCATGTGTAAGCCTTGCCGTCGGAGCCGGAAAGGGTAAACTCCTCGGTTACATTATCGGTACCGGCACCGGTCGGAATACCTGTGGTCAAATTATCGGTTCCAAGTAGGTTAAATGTGATAGCATCAACGGATGTGGCACCGTCTCCGGCCATATTGATCGCCATTTTGTTGAGTTTATGAGGCTCGATGGGTACGGCTTTGTTGATGGTGCGCTCAATGATTCGGCTGTCCGTAACAACGCTAACCTTGATACCGTCGAGCGTAACAGGGTTGGCGACAAACCAGACGTCGAAATTTCCCTCGCTATTGGCAGCCAGACCGGCACGATAATTAGCCGTTAAACCACCACTGAAACGCGACGAATGCCACTTCTCAAGGATAGCGTCATCGTAGTTGGGACTCTGAACGACATAAGATGCACCGCTGAGTATGTTGGTGTTTTTGTTTCGATCGGGGGTGCCTGTTGTCGAGATGGTTACGGCCTGCACTTTTTCATTGGCATCCAAACCCTTAAGAACAATCTTTAACGGAGCAAACATGCGCTTGAAAAGAATATTGGCATTGCCGGTTTCAAGCTCCGAAGCGGCAGTCCGACGACCGATCAATACGTCGCTATTGCCATCGAAAGAGGTTGCTGTCGGCTCCTGCACGGTAAAGAGCGACTGCATGCTTAAAAAATCATCGGCGGTCGATGCACCATCAAAATTTACATCCGAGTTGTAGGGTAGAACAAACATATAGTCCGCCACGCTCTTTCCGGCATCGGGATTAGGCGTGAACGTATAATTGAAAGTGCCATCCTCATTTGCACTCGTCTTCTCGGCTTGGGCAATTTGACCCTTTGCAGAGATGCATGTACCATCTATGTAGGTGTAGAGAACGGCAACAATTTCGTCACCGGTCATGTGGACACCGCTGCCCTCCTCGTAAATGGTGCGGGTATCTTCGCTTAACAAAGTGAACGATAAGGCCTTTTCACTCTCAATATTCACCGAGCTGTCGGTATTGTCTTTCTGGCACCCCGTGAGGCTTAATATTCCCAACATTAAGCCCAAAGTCATTAAATACTTCTTCATGATTCTTTTGTCGTTAATGTGGTTTAATAATCGCCCATGTTATTCCAGTTGTCGTCCTTGATGCTGCCATCGCCCCAGTTGTCTTCCTCACCGCTGAGGGCAAAGCCCTGCTCGACGTCAACCGCGACGAGCTCCATTTCGGGGGTTGAGTAGGGTAAGCGTTCCCCCCCCCGCAAAAATTGCTGTTTGTTCATCTGTATCAGTTGTTTATTGGTTTGTTTTCCTCTGTTGTCTGTTCGATAATGGATTGGTTGGCCAACTCCATTCAGCATGTAAAGATAGTGCAAAATTTTTGAAAACCCAAATGCGTGGTGGTCAAAATCTTAAATTTGTACAACTTCGAGGTTTTTTGGACAAATTTGGGGTTGTCAAGCGGGCCGCTCTGCCTTGCAAGTGGCCCTGTTGCAAGCGGTAGTCTGCGCTAAAATGCGGGATTAAGCAACCCCTCTTTTTTGCGTAATCTCGAATTTTCATTACCTTTGTGTTGAAAACCATTGAAAAAGAGAGAACGTGCAGGGTGAGTTACGAGAGCGCGTGGCCCGCGGTATGGCGTGGAGCCTGGGCGAGAAGGCCGCTTCGATGCTTTGGCAGGCGGTGGTGGGGATTGTTGTGGCCCGCCAGTTGATGCCCGAGGATTATGGCCTGATGGCCATCCTGACGGTCTTTGTAACCCTTAGTCTGGTCGTGGTCGACAGCGGCTTTTCGCAGGCCTTGATCCGTGCAACGAAGCCCTCGAAGGAGGATTATCTCTCGGTATTTCTGTTCAATCTGCTGATCTCGTTTGTGCTCTATGGCGGAGCTCTTCTTGCGGCCCCTGTGATGGCCCGATTTTTCGGGCAGCCCCTCTTGGCCGAGATCGCACCGGTGCTCTTCCTGATTCTCCCGATCAACGCCCTTTGTGTGATTCAACAGGCCCTTTGTGCGCGCCGTATGCGTTTCGACAGCCTCTCCAAGGCGGTCTTTATCTCCAACTTGGTGAGTGGCGCCGTGGCCGTGGGGATGGCCCTGATGGGGTGGGGTGTGTGGAGTTTGGTGGCGCAGCGTCTGGTAGCCATGGCGGTCAAGGCACTCCTTTTGTGGGTGGCGACGGGCTGGCGGCCGCAGGGCGCTTTTCGGGCAGAGAGCCTTCGTCGGATGGCCCCCTTCAGTCTGCGCCTCTTGGCGACCGACCTGATCGCTACCTTATATAATAATGTGGCGCAACTCTTCCTCGGGAAGCTCTACTCCACACAGCTGCTCGGCTACTTCAACCAGGGGCAGAAACTCAAGGATCTCCCCGTGCTGGCTTTGCAGCAGTCGTTGCAGAGTGTTACCTATCCGGCCTTATCGCGCATCAAGGAGCAACCCGATCGCCTGAGCGAGAGCTACCGGCAGTTGATGGTGGTGATCTCGGCCCTTCTTTTCCCCATTATGGCGGGAATGGTGGCCGTAGCGCCCGATCTATTTCGGCTGCTTTTGGGTGAGCGTTGGATGCCCACGGTGCCCTACTTTGAGATTCTAACCCTCACGGGGATCTTCCTGCCGTTGGCTTCGGTGGCCTACAACCTCTTGAAGGTGGCGGGCGACGGGCGGCTGATAGTTCGCTTGGAGCTGCTTAAGAAGGGGGTGATGACCCTTGTTCTGGCCGCCACCATCCCTTTAGGGGCGAAGGCGATCGCCTGGGGAATGGTGCTTATGGCGCTTTGGGAGTGGGCGGCCAACAGTTGGGCTGCAGCCCGTTTTGCTCCTCTCTCGCTGCGTGCCTTTTGGGGTGCTTTGCTCCCCGCAGCAGCCCTCTCGGTGGTGATGTATGGGGCAGTGAAGGCTTTTGCTCTCTTTGTGGAGCTTCCCCTGGTTTGGGATCTTATGGCACAGGTGTTACTTGGCGTCGGATGCTATGTTGTCGGGCTCTTTGTTTTTCGCTTTGAGGCATTGAGGATTGCCCGCGAGGTCTGGGAGAGAAGCCGTATGGCAAGGTGATCTCGGCGTTTTGCTTCTGTGCGAAGGCCTCGATTATAGCTGCCACCACAACAAAATAGGTTGCCACCTTTAATGGGGCAACCTATTTTGTTGTGTGAGTTGGGGAGGGTTTACCGCTTCTTGTTCTTGCGGGCGGCCTGCTCCTGCTCGCGCATCAGCTCCTCATAGCGCAACTGGAACTTCGACTTCTTCTTGTTCTTCTGCTTGTTGGCGTTGGCCTCCATGATGGCGCGGATCTTATCATCGTCCACCATGCGGCGTACGAGCAGCGTCTGGCCCATCGTGAGCAGGTTCGAGAGGAAGTAGTAGAAGCACAAACCGCTGGCGTAGTCGTTGAACCAGAGAAGCATCATGATCGGCATCATGTAGAGCATCATGAACTTCATACCCGGCATCTGCGGCTGCGAGGCGGTCTGCTGGTAGTTCATATAGGAGTAGATGAACAGCGCGATGGTCATCAGCAGGGCAAAGAGGCTGACGTGGTCGCCATAGAAGGGGATCTTGAAGGGAAGATCCAGGATGCTGTCGTAGGAGGAGAGATCGTCAGCCCAAAGGAAATGCTGCCCGCGCAACTCGATCGAGGCGGGGAAGAAACGGAACATGGCGATCAGGATCGGCATCTGGATCAGCATCAGCACGCATCCGCCCATCGGGTTAACTCCCGCCTTCTTATAGAGCTCCATGGTGGCCTGCTGGCGTTTCATGGCATCCTCCTGCTTGGGGTATTTGGCGGCTAAGGCATCCATTTCGGGCTTGATGACACGCATCTTGGCCATCGAGATATAGCTCTTGTAGGTGAGCGGGAAGATCACTAACTTCACCATAAGGGCTAAGATCAGGATGATGATACCGAAGTTGAGGTCAAATTGGCGCAACAGGTTGAAGATAGGAATCACAAACCAGCGGTTCACCCAGCCGAAGATACCCCAACCGAGCGGAATCATGCGCTCGAGTTGCAGCTCCTCCCCCTTGTTATCCACCACCTTCTTCAGGATCGTGTACTCGTTGGGGCCGAAGTAGAAGCCAAAGTGCAACTCCTCGGCAAAGGGAACCTTGGCCTGCATGGTGAACTCCTTGATGTAGCCGCTGCCGGGTTGGAAGGTCTTGAGGCTCATC
>CAZRJU010000092.1:0-6514 GCA_964600455.1 uncultured Alistipes sp.
CGTTTTTAGTCTTTCTTATACGTTGAAGAGGAAGTGCATGATATCGCCATCCTGCACCACATACTCCTTGCCTTCGATTCCGATTTTGCCGGCATCGCGGCAGGCCTTCTCCGAACCAAGCGAGGTGTAGTCGGCATACTTGATCACCTCGGCACGGATAAAGCCGCGCTCGAAGTCGGTGTGGATAATACCGGCCGTCTGCGGAGCCTTCATGCCGCGGTTGTAGGTCCAGGCGCGGGTCTCGTCGGGACCGGTCGTGAAGAAGGTCTCCAAGTTGAGCAACTTGTAGGCAGACTTGATCAAACGGGCCACACCCGACTCCTTCAGCCCCAGATCCTCCAGGAACATCTGGCGCTCCTCGTACTCCTCCAGTTCGGCAATGTCGGCCTCGGTAGCTGCTGCCACGATCAACATCTCGGCCTGCTCGTCGGCAATGGCCGCCTTCACCGCCTCGGTGTGAGCATTACCCGTTGCCGCACTCTGCTCATCCACGTTGCAGACATAGAGTACCGGCTTGTCGGTCAATAGGTTCAGGTCTGCCACCAACTTGCGATCCTCCTTGTCGGTCTCGACCGTGCGAGCCGAACGCCCCTGCTCCAAGGCCTCCTTGAAGAGGCTCAGAATCTCGTAGCGGCGCTTGGCCGTTTTATCGCCGGCCACAGCCTGTTTTTGGCACTTGCCGATGTTGTTCTCTACGGTCTCCAGATCCTTGAGCTGGAGCTCCGTGTCGATGATCCCCTTGTCGCGCACGGGATCCACCGTGCCGTCGACGTGGGTGATGTTGCTGTTCTCGAAGCAACGCAGTACGTGGATGATGGCATTCGTATTGCGGATGTTGCCTAAGAATTTGTTGCCCAGACCCTCTCCTTTAGAGGCACCCTTGACCAGACCGGCAATATCGACAATCTCAATGGTGGTGGGAACCACGCGTTTGGGCTTGTCGATCTCGGCCAGACGGATCAGTCGCTCGTCGGGTACGGTGATCACCCCCACGTTGGGTTCGATCGTGCAGAAGGGGAAGTTGGCTGCCTGCGCCTTTGCATTCGACAGGCAGTTGAAAAGGGTCGATTTGCCCACATTGGGAAGACCCACGATGCCGCATTGTAGTGCCATGCTATCTTGTTTGTTTAAATTATTCGTTTGTTATCAATCGGCAAAGATAGTAAAATTTTGTGCAAACATTCGGCTATAAACCGCATTTCTTCTCTCTTCGGGCGTTTCTTCTCGAAAAAAAGGAGCAAGGTTAGGAGAAACCATAAAAAATTGCTATCTTTGAGGCTTTGAAGTTGAATCATGGGCCTTTGGCCCCAAAAGAAGAGAAAAAGAATGTTCAACGATACATTGCGCGAAAAATTGCAGGAGATTCTCCGCATCGTGGAGTATCAAAAGGAGCCGCTCTCGGTCATCGAGCGCGATTTGCTCTTGGAGAAGCTGCGCCGCCTCTATGAGGAGGTGTTAGGGATGGATGCCCCAAGTGCCCTTCCGCTCTCGCCTCTGCCCCCCGTTGCCGAGGAGGAGCCTCAGCAGGATCAGGCTTCGGCCGAGCCCGCTGTGATCCCTGCTCAGGAGAGCTCCATCGCCGAGCAGGAGGAGCCTATGCTGCCTCCCATCGAGATCCCCGATTGGGATGAAATGATCCCTTTGGAGATGCCGTTTGAGGAGGAACCTGCCCCCGAAGAGCAGCCCGAAGAGCAGCCCGTGGAGGAGCCGGTTGAGAGCCCCGAGCCCGAGCCCGAACCCGAGCCTGAGGTGGCGGAGGAGCCGGATATGCTCCCCGAACCGGAGGCACTCCCCGAGCACGAACCGGAGGCACTCCCCGAGCCCGAATCCGAAGAGAAGACTGAGCCCGAACCCGAGGTTTTGACCCTGCAAAATTCACTCTTCGATCCGGCCGAGATCCCCGTGTCGCGTCGCTCTTCGCGTCGGGTGTTACGCTCGCTCTACGGCGAGGAGCCCCGTCAGGCTGCTCCTACGGTTCTTCTTTCTGATCCTCAACCTGAAGCACTGCGTGAGGTGGAGGCGCCTATTTCCGTTGATCCAAAACCGATAACCGAGCCCGTGGAGGAGCTCACAGAGGAGCTTGAGGCCCCCGTTGCTTTGGAGGAGTTGCCCATTGAGCAACCCGAGCAACCGATGGTGGTGGGCGAGGCCTTGCAGCAAGACCACCACACCATTGCCGATACCATTCCCCCTACGCGCAACGTAGCCTCTGCAATCCTGCCCGAAGGAAAGCCCCTGCGCGAGATGATCTCGCTGGGCGACAGCTACCTGATGATCAAGGAGCTCTTCTACGACAACAAGAGCCTCTATTTAGAGACACTCGACCTGCTCGACGGCATGGAGACGCTCGACGACTGTCTGATCCATATTGCTGAGAACTACACCTGGAACCCCAATTCGGAGGGCGTAAAGCGCCTGCAGGAGTTGCTTGAACGTAAATTCGGAGAGAACTGATCATGTCGAAACTCTACGTCATACCCACCCCGATCGGCAATCTCGACGATATAACCCTCAGGGCCATCAAGGTCTTGCAGGAGGTGGATTTTCTCCTGGCCGAGGATACCCGCACGACATCCTTTTTGCTTAAGCATCTCGGTATCGAGAAACGGATGTACTCGCACCATAAGTTCAACGAGCACCAGACCGTGCAGATGGTGGCCGACTCCATTGCGGCGGGCCGCACGGTGGGCCTTGTCTCGGATGCCGGTACGCCGGGGATCTCCGATCCAGGCTTTCTGTTGGTGCGCACCTGTGTAGAGGCGGGAATCGAGGTGGAGACCCTGCCCGGAGCCACGGCCTTTGTGCCGGCTTTGGTGCAGAGCGGTTTTCCGTGTGATCGCTTCGTCTTTGAGGGTTTCCTGCCCCAGAAGAAGGGGCGCATGAAGCGCTTGGAGGCACTCGCCGCCGAGGAGCGCAGTGTCATTTTCTATGAGTCGCCCTACCGCGTTCTAAAACTCCTCGAGCAGCTCCGTGAGGTGGTGGGCCCCGAACGCCGTGCCTCGCTCTCGAGAGAGCTCACCAAGAAGTTTGAACAGACCGTGCGCGGAACCATCGGAGAGCTTCTGGAGTACTTTCAAAAGCATGAACCGAAAGGGGAGTTTGTGGTTGTTCTGGAGGGTACGACCCGCTTAAGCCGTCAAAAAAACGAGAATGAGGATGAAGCCTAAAGCTCCGATCGAGAGTACCATGAGCCGTTGGCAGCGCCTGCAACTCGATCTGTTGTGGGGGAGCTGCTCCTTAGTGGCCCGAATGCCTGTCTGGTTTCGTTATCACCTGATGCAGCCCTTTATTGTGCTGATCATGTGGCTGATCCGTTATCGTCGTCGTGTGATCCTCTCCAATCTGGAGCGCTCCTTCCCCCAACGTTCCCGCAAGGAGCTCCTGCAGATCATGTATCGCTACTACCGTATCCTCTCGGAGGTGATTGTCGACACGATCAGTCTGACGCGTACCCACCCCGAGAATGGTTTTCCCTATATTCGTTTCCGCCGGGCCGAGGAGCATGTAAAGGCCCTCAACGGTCAGGACTGGATAGCCATGGCTTCGCACTATGGCTGTTGGGAGTACTTCCCCATGTGGGCCTGGTTCGACCCAGAAAGAACTTTTATGGGGGTCTACCACCCCTTGAAGAGCCCTGTCTTTGAGGGCTTCTATCAACGTCTGCGAGCCTTCTCGCCCAATATTGCGCAGATCCGCATGAAGGAGTGTGTGCGCTACTACCTGCGTAATCGTGCGCAAGGGGGGCAACAATTCCTTATCGGGCTGATTGCCGATCAAAATCCGGGGCGTCGTCCCGACAGCCACTGGTTCAAGTTCCTGAATCAGGATACGGTCTTTTTTGATGGAGCCGAGAAGTTGGCCGTGCGTTTCTCGCTGCCGGTCTATTTTTTGCATGTGGAGCGTATGGCCCCGGGCCGCTATGAGGCGTGGTTTGAGGAGATCTACGACGGCAAGGAGCAGCTGCCAGAGGGGGAGATCACACGCCGCTATGCCGTCCTGTTGCAGCAGATGATCTGCCGCAAACCCGAACTCTGGATGTGGTCGCACCGCCGTTGGAAATCGAAACACCGCGAGGAGGATCTCCCCGTTATACCCCTCTAACCCCTTTTTAAGCTATGACCAAGGTTGCCGTTGTGGTGTTGAATTGGAATGGAGAGACGATGCTTCGCCGCTTTCTGGGAGGGGTTCTCGAGACGATCCCTGAGGGGGTGGGGGAGTTGATCGTAGCCGATAACGGCTCCACGGATAACTCTTGCCGCTATGTGGAGGAGTACTTCCCGAAGGTGCGCCTGATTCGTTTGGATCAAAACCATGGCTTTGCCGAGGGCTACAACCGTGCCCTCAAAGAGGTCGAGGCCGACTACTATATTCTGCTGAACTCCGATGTCGAGTGCCCACACGGCTGGATCGAACCGCTGCTCGGAGTGATGGAGAAAGAGGAGTCGGTAGGGGCCGTGATGCCCAAAATCTTAGCCTGTGATAATCGGGGGGCAACTTTTGAGTATGCCGGTGCCTCGGGGGGCTTTATCGACTTCTTGGGCTATCCCTTCTGCCGAGGGCGCATCCTTGGACGTGTGGAGAGCGACGGGGGCCAGTATGACGACGAGCGCGAGATCTTCTGGGCCTCGGGAGCCGCTTTCTGTTGCCGTGCCGACCTCTTTCACGCCTTAGGTGGATTCTCGCCCCACTTCTTTGCTCACATGGAGGAGATCGACCTCTGCTGGCGGATGCAGCTTCAGGGCTGGAAGATTAAGGTGATCCCCCAAAGTCGGGTCTATCATGTGGGCGGAGCCACCTTGCAGACCGACTCCCCGATGAAGATCTACCTGAACCACCGCAACAACCTGATGATGCTCTACCGTTGCTCTTCGCCCATACAGCGTGGGGTAGTGGCTTTGGTACGCCCGCTGACCGACCTGGCGGCTGCCATGAGTTATCTGCTGAAGGGAAATGTTGCAGGGTTTAAGGCCGTGGCGCGGGCCTGGTGGCACTTTCTGAAGGCCCATTCGCGCCTCAGCAGGGAGCGCCGAGAGATTCGCCGCGAGGTGAAAAAAGCCCCCTATGGCATATACCGCGGATCCATTATTCTGCGTTATCTGTTTGGAAAGAGAGAGTTTTTAAGTGTGATGTAATAACCAATGAAAAAGTTAGTAGTAATCCCTACCTATAATGAGATTGAAAATGTCGCCCGCATGATCCAAAAGGTGATGTCGCTTGAGGGCGGTTTCGATCTTTTGATTGTCGATGATGGATCGCCCGATGGTACGGCACGTGCTGTGGAGGAGCTTAAGGTGGAGTATGGCGATCGTCTTCATCTGATCGAGCGTGCCGGGAAATTGGGGCTGGGTACGGCCTATATCACCGCCTTTAAGTGGGCTCTTGAGCGCGACTATGAGGCGGTCTTTGAGATGGATTGCGACTTCTCGCACAACCCCGACGATCTGGTGCGTCTGGCCGCCTCGCTGGCTACGGGCTTCGATGTGGCCATCGGGTCGCGCTATGCGAAGGGTGTCAACGTGGTCAACTGGCCCATGTCGCGCCTCTTGATGTCCTACTTTGCCTCGAAATATGTGCGCACGATTACGCGTATGCCCGTCTGCGATGCCACGGCCGGCTTTGTGGGCTACCGCCGCGAGGTACTCGAGGGAATTGACCTGGATCGGGTGAAGATGGTGGGCTATGGCTTCCAAATCGAGATGAAGTATACGGCCTGGAAGCTCGGATTCAGCATTGAGGAACTCTCCATTATCTTTGTCGACCGCACGGCCGGTACCTCGAAGATGTCCTCGGGAATCTTTGGCGAGGCCTTTTGGGGTGTGCTGAAGTTGCCCTTTAGAAAGTTCTCCAAAAAGGCTTAGTCCTCAGGTGTTTGAGGAAACGAAAATAGGCTGCTCTCCAAACGGAGAAGCAGCCTATTTTGATTGAGAAAGCGTAGGTCTACTTGTTGATCTTGGCCCACGAATCCTTCAGCGTTACCGTGCGGTTGAAGACGGGAGCCTCGGGGGTCGTGTCGCTGTCGGCGCAGAAGTAACCTACGCGCTCAAATTGGTAGGCCTTCCCGATGGGAGCCTCCTTGAGCGAGGGCTCCAACCAAGCCTCCACCTTGACCATCGACTCGGGATTGAGATTCTCCTCCCACGACTGCTGACCGTTGGAGGTGTCGAAGGGATCCTCCGTGGTGAAGAGGGGGTTGAAGAGACGTACCTCGGCCTTCATGGCGTGGGCTGCCGATACCCAGTGGATCACACCCTTTACGCGGCGGCCGTCGCTCGACGAACCCTCACCCGAGAGCGGATCGTAGGTGCAACGCAGCTCCGTAATGTTGCCTTCGCTATCCTTGATCACCTCCTCGCACTTGATCAGGTAGGAGTAGCGCAAACGCACCTCCTGGCCCGGGCTCAGGCGGAAATACTTCTTGGGAGGATTCTCCATAAAGTCGTCGCGCTCGATGTAGATCTCGCGTCCGAAGGGTACCTCGCGCATGCCGGCAGTCTCATCCTCGGGGTTATTTACC
>CAZRJU010000093.1:0-6339 GCA_964600455.1 uncultured Alistipes sp.
CTGGATGGCGGGCTTCAGCCACTCGGGGATGTGCCAAGCGTTGCGGATGATCAAACCGAAGATCACTGAGAAGAATACGGGCTCGAGACCCAACTCCGACTTGATGTACTTGATATTGCCGATCCACATGGCCAGAGCGGCGATGATGAATACGACGATAAAGGAGAGCAACATTCCCTTCATGGGACGGCTCAGGAGTTTGTTGCCGGCAAAGAGGGTTGCCAAGGCGATTACAAACATCATCCCGATCTTACCCCAGGCACTTGCCTCCGAGAGGTCGGTCGGGATCGAGATCGAGGGCAGGTAGCTACCCAGTGCGCAGAGCAGCAGCAGGGGTACCGAAAGCATCACAACCACCCAGTCCTCGACCAGCAGTTTTTTCATAAAATCTTTCATCTTTTGTACTATTTACATTGATTATCTGTCTCTCTGTTAGAACATTACCGTAGCCAGGAAGCCTACCGTATTGAAATCGGGCTTGGCCGAGGCGTGGCTGAAGGTGTAGTTGAGTTGGAACTTCAGCGGCTTTAAGGGGGTGTAGTTCAAACCTACGGTGAAGTCCGAGGTCTCGTTGTGGCCCTCACCGGCTACCTCCTGGTTGTAGAAGGAGTAGCGTACCACCGGAGCAAACTTCTTGATCTGACGCATGGCTACCACATAGACACCGTCGTTATGCAGTGCCGAGCCCGTGGTGCCCTGCTTGTGCCACATATACTCCGAACGAATGATCCAGTTCTCGGGTTTCCACTCGAAGCCGACAGCGGCACGCTGATGCTGCGTAAAGTCGGCACCGCGCTCACCATAGCTGTAAGAGCCGGTCAGGCAGAGATTCTCTACGGGGAAGAACTTCAGGCGGCCGATCACATCCTTCGACGAGTTGGCATCGCTCTTGTTCTTACCCTCACCCGAGAATACGCCGACGGCATACTCGAAGAGGTGACGCTCGTTTACTTTGGCAAAGTTACCATAGATCATGGCACCCAGATCTCGCGTGTCGGGCTGCTTGCAGATGGCCGATGTAACGCGGGTGTTGCCGATAGCCTCGAACTTCGTGGGGTTGAGCGGGCCCTCGAGCGAGAAGGGAACGTGGAACTGGCCAAGCTGAACGTTGAACGAGGGGTTGGCCTTCCAACGGATATAGGCGTCGATAAGTTTGGGCGAAGAGAACTCCACCTGCAACTTGTAGTCGAACTTCTTGGAGATGTCACCCGTCAACGAGATACGGGCGTGAGGGATCGAGAACTGCGAGGAGGTGGCACCATCCTCATCGGTCCAGGTGTAGCCGGCCTGAACGAAGCCGGAGATCTTGGGGAGTTTCTCCACAATCTTGCCCCAGCGCTCCGAGCGGGCGCTCTGGCGCTCCAGGCGCTCCTCAAGCGCGGCCAGGCGGGCATTTAATTCTTCTACATCGACGTTCTGCTGATCCGTCGGCGAGGCGCTCTGCTGAGCGAAGGCTCCCTGTACGAAACAAAAGGCAGCCAAAAGGGTTGAAAAGAGTAGCTTTTTCATCATGGTATTAGAAATTTACGCCGCAAAGGTGATCATAATCTTTGGATTATGAAATAGTATAAATACCTATTTCTGCTCAAAGCCTCTTTCGGATAGGCTCGTTCGATCCTCTTTTTGGTCGAATGATGAAAGAAAAAGTCGGATTCGGTCAATATTCTTCGGAATTTCAAAATAGTTTGTTATCTTTGTTGATTAATATACCACACTGTGGGTGTGGAGTAACGGCTATACCTACTTTATATATGGAGAAGAGAACAGCACTGTTTGCCGGATCGTTCGATCCCTTTACCCGGGGCCATGAGGCTTTGGTCGGGGAGGCCCTACGCCTCTTCGATAGAGTGGTGATCGGCATCGGCCACAATATCGGGAAGCAGGGCCTGCTTTCGGTCGAGGAGCGTAAGCGCCTGATCGAGGATCTCTACCGCCACGACGAACGGGTTGAGGTGGTGATCTATAGCTCCCTGACGGCCGACCTGGCCCGCAAGGTGGGGGCCACGGCCTTGGTGCGCGGACTGAGAAATACGATCGACTTTGAGCAGGAGCGCATCCTTGCCGCCGCCAACCGCCGTCTTAGCAAGGAGCTGGTTACCGTTACGCTCTTCACACCTTCGGAACTAAGCGACATCTCCTCCTCGATGGTGCGCGAACTGTTGGCCTTCGGCCATGAGGTCGATGGGCTGCTTCCTGAGGGGGTTAAACTGAGTAACTACATGAATAATAACAAATAAACGAAGAAAACGATGATGCAATTTTCCGCAGAGATGATCGCCGGCCTGCTCGGAGGAGAGGTTGTGGGCGATAAGGCGACTTTAGTACACACCGTCTCCTCGATCGAAGAGGGTAAGGCGGGCTCGATGGCCTACCTGACCAATCCCAAATATGAGCCCTACCTCTACACGACCGAGGCTTCGATCGTGCTGTGCAACCGTTCGTTCGAGCCTCAGGGCGAGGTGAAGGCGACGCTGATTAAGGTGGAGGATGCCAATGTGGCGATCCTGCAGCTCCTGGAGATGTACAATGCCATGCGTCCCAAGAAGGTGGGGATCTCGAAGCTCTGCTCCATTTCGGAGAAGGCCGAGGTGGGTGAGGAGTGCTATGTGGGCGACTTCGCCGTGATCGAGGCCGGTGCCAAGATCGGCAAAGGGTGCCGCATCTATCCGCAGGTCTATGTGGGCGATGGCGTGGTGATTGGCGACAACACGACCCTCTATCCCGGCGTGAAGATCTACGAAGGGTGCCGCATCGGCCAAAACTGTATCCTGCATGCGGGCGTGGTAATCGGTGCCGACGGCTTTGGTTTTGCTCCCCGTCCCGATGGCTCGTTTGCCAAAATTCCGCAGCTCGGCAATGTGATTGTGGAGGATGATGTAGAGATTGGGGCCAACACCTGTATCGACCGCGCCAAGACCGATTCGACGATCATCCGTCGTGGTGTGAAACTCGACAACCTGATCCAGATCGGCCACAATGTGCAGATCGGCGAGAATACCGTATCGTCGGCCCAGATGGGTATTGCCGGCTCCTCGAAGGTGGGCCGCAACTGCTTCCTGGCCGGTCAGGTGGGTATTGCCGACCACGTGATCATTGGCGATCGTGTAAAGGTGGGTTCGCAGAGCGGTATCGACAAGAGTGTACCCGATGACGAGACCCGCATGGGCTATCCCGCCCTGCCCGGTATGCAGTTCCACCGCTCGTCGGCCGTCTTCAAGACCCTGCCCGACCTTTCGCGCAGAGTCTCGACCCTGGAGAAGGAGCTCAAGAAGTTGCAGGAGGAGTAGTCGGTGGAGCAGAGGACCGATAACTACCGCATCATGGGGATTGACCCCGGCACCAACTACATGGGGTATGGCGTGCTGGAGGTCGAGGGGCGCACGGTGCGCTCGGTGGTGCTGGGGGATATCGATCTGCATAAGCTCTCGGATCCCTATGCCAAGTTGCGCTACATCTTCGAGCGTGTAGGGGCCCTGATTGCCGAGTATCAGCCGCAGGAAGTGGCTCTGGAGAGCCCCTTCTTCGGTGAGAATGTGCAGTCGATGCTCAAGTTGGGGCGTGCCCAGGGGGTTGCCATGGCGGCGGCTTTGAGCCGCGATCTCCCCGTCTTCGAGTATGCCCCGAGCCGTATCAAACAGTCGATTGCGGGATCGGGATCGGCCTCCAAGGAGCAGGTGGCAGGGATCGTAAGGGCAACGCTCAAGATTGCGAATCCGCCCAAACGGCTCGATGCCACCGATGGAATGGCGGTGGCGCTTTGCCACTACTACATGGATCACAACCTGCTGAACGAGGCGCTGGGTGAGGCCCGCGTCAAGGGGTTGGGGGGTGGCCGAAAGTCCCTCTCCAAGGGGGGAAGCAGTAGTTGGGAGCAGTTTGTCAAGGCGCATCCGGAACGAACCAAAAAGCAGTAAATTAATACTTTATAGTTATGAGAAAGATTCTTTTGGCCATGCTGGCCCTTGTAGCCCTGGTGGGCTGCACCAACAAGCGTTACACGATTAGCGGTACGCTCACCCCCGACGAGGAGTTTAAGTTGATGGATCTCTATGCCGAGGGGGAGGAGCCCTTCGCAACCTTTACGACCGATGCCGAGGGCCGCTTTACCCTCTCGGGTGATGTCGAGAGCCCCTTCTATGCCGAGATCAGCAGCAATACTCCCGAGTCGACCGTAGAGTTGCGCTTCTTTGTGGAGCCGGGTAAGATCGAGATCACCGCCGATGAGAGTGGCCAACCCATTGCTTCGGGAAGCCCTTCAAACGACGGCATCAATGCCTTCAATGCCGCAATGATAGCCTCGATGGAGGCCCTCTACTCGGCCCAGAGCGAGGAGGAGGCGATGGCAGCCTATGCCCGCCGCGACTCGGTGATGAAAGCCAGTGTAACCAATAATAACAACGCCCTTGGAGCCTTCCTGCTGGGACAGGTCTTCTACCAGTGGGAGGATGCCGAGGTGGAGGAGATGATCAAGGCCTTCAGCCCCGAGGTGCAGCAGAGCAAGCCCATCAAGGCGATTCTTGAGCTCTTTGCCCAGAAGGCCAATACCGAGATAGGCAAGCCCTACATGGAGCTGCTGCTCAATGACCCCGAAGGGAATCCCGTAGCCCTTTCGTCGCTTCTTGGCGAGGGAAAGTGGGTGCTTGTTGACTTCTGGGCTACCTGGTGTGAGCCCTGCAAGGCCGAGATTCCTGCCCTTAAGGAGGCCTATGCCGCCTTCCACGACAAGGGCTTCGAGATCTATGGCGTGTCGCTCGACCACAATCCCGAGGCTTGGAAGAGCTACATTACGGAGCATGAGATGCATTGGGTCAACACCTTGGGCCGCGACGAGAGCAACCCCGCCTCGGCCGAGATGGTGGATCAGTATGCCGTGCAGTCGATCCCCTCGAACTTCCTGATCGGCCCCGATGGTACGATCGTAGCACGCCACTTGCGCGGAGAGGCCGTTATGCAGACCCTGATGGAGAAGCTGCAGTAGGTGGTTTTTCCCCTTCCGAATGGGGCCGATCGCTTCTTTGAGGGTGATCGGCCTCGTTTTTATAATCGCTTGTAAATGGAAGAGTTATATTGTTGGCAGGAAATAAATCAAAAAAATTTTATAAAATTATTTGCACGGTAAGGAAATTTGCCGTACATTTGCAACGCAATTCGGCACCGTAGCTTAATTGAATAGAGCATCTGACTACGGATCAGAAGGTTACAGGTTTGAGTCCTGTCGGTGTCACAAGGCGACTGATTATCAGTCGCTTTTTTTGTTTTTATGGCGCAAAAAAAATCCCCCGAGTAGAGTGCTCGGGGGATTTTTCGTTGGGTTGACTACTGGTGCTGGGGGCGCAAGAGATCCTGCACCACCTTCACCGGCGAGAAGGTCGAGATGGGCACATCCACAAAGATCGTATTCCACTTGGCCATCGCACCGTTCCAGAGACCCGGCAGCTCCTGGGCACGCAACTCGCGGCCACCGGCCGATTTCGAGGAGATAAAGCCCGTTTCGGGGTCGGTATACCCTCTTAAGTCGAACTTCGTGCCGTCGGCACGCTTCACGCCGCAGACCAGATCCACGGGGTTGAAGTGGGTCGCCTCCTTCATCAGGGGCATATCCTCGGGCGAAATCTGGCTCGACTCGGCAATCTGCAATGACTGTGTGTGGTCGGGATTCTCTACCCAGAAGGGGCCGCCACCCGGCTCACCCTCGTTGCGTACCATGCCGCAGAGGCGGATCGGACGGTCGAGGATCGATTCGAGCAGGGCTGCATCGTAGTTCTCGGGGAGTTTCACCATGAGGCGATCCTCCACAAACGAAGCCACCTCCTGCAGATCGGCCTCGCCGCTACGCAACTCCTCCAGCAGCTCGAAGGTGAGGCTCTGCAGGTCGAGCAGCATACCGGCCAATGCCTTCTTGTAGGTGATCGTATCGCCCTTCAGAGCGTCGGTCGTCACATTGTCGATATTCTTGATAAAGATCAAATCGGCATCCAGATCGTTGAGGTTCTCGATCAGGGCACCGTGGCCGGCCGGACGGAAGAGCAACTTGCCCTCGTCGGTGCGGAAGAGCGTGTTGTCGGGGTTGACGGCTACCGTGTCGGTCGAGGGCTTCTGTACCGAGAAGCTGATGCTGTACTTCACGCCGAACTTCTCCTCGTAGTGGGGTACGCGCTCCTCAAGCAGCGCCTTAAAGCCTGCCATGTGCTCCTGCGATACGGTGAAGTGGATACGGGCCACCCCCTTCGACGAGGCATATAGGGCCCCCTCGACTAAGTGCTCCTCCACGGCCTTGCGGTTCCCCTCGGGGTAGGCGTGGAAGGTTACCAGTCCCTTGGGCTTGGCACCATAGTTAAG
>CAZRJU010000094.1:0-6304 GCA_964600455.1 uncultured Alistipes sp.
GATCCACGTATCGGAGATGTCGTGGAGCCAGCACCTGCGTTCGGCTCAGGAGTTCCTGAAGGTAGGCGACGAGGTAGAGGCCGTAGTGCTGACGCTCGACCGCGACGAGCGCAAGATGTCGCTCGGTATTAAGCAGCTCACGCCCGATCCCTGGGCTGAGATCGAGGGCAAGTACCCCGTAGGCGCTCGTTGCGCTGCCAAGGTTCGCAACTTCACCAGCTTCGGTGTATTTGTTGAGATCGAGGAGGGTATTGACGGCCTGATCCACATCTCGGATCTGTCGTGGACCAAGAAGGTTAAGCACCCGGGCGAGTTCACCCAGATTGGTGCCGAGATCGAGGTTGTGGTTCTTGAGATCGACAAGGAGAACCGTCGCCTCTCGCTGGGCCACAAGCAGCTGGAGGAGAACCCCTGGAACGGCTTTGAGAGCCAGTTCTCGGTAGACAGCGTTCACGAGGGTACGATCATCGAGCAGAACGACAAGGGCGCCGTTGTTTCGTTGGGCGAGAACGTAGAGGGCTTCTGCCCCGCACGTCACCTCACCAAGGAGGATGGCACCACCCCGAAGGTGGGCGACAAGCTCGAGTTCAAGGTGATCGAGTTCTCGAAGGCTACCAAGCGCATCACCCTCTCGCACGTACGCGTATATGAGGAGGTAAAGCGCGCCGAGATCGCTGCCGAGAAGGCCGAGAAGAAGAAGGCTGCCGACGAGACCAAGTCCTCGGTGAAGAAGATCAATGCCTCGGTTGAGAAGACCACGCTTGGCGACATCGCCGGTCTGGCCGCTCTGAAGGAGGCCATGGAGGCTGCTTCGAAGAAGTAATTTCTCGAAAAAGTCGATTTTTTCAGATCGGGTCAAACTTTTAGGGTTTGGCCCGATTTTTCTGTTTTTACTTGAAAATATCTCAAAAACAACTACTTAAACCGACCGTTTGTTAAATTTCCGGCAAGCAAATCTTGATTTTTCTCAATTTACTCCACGCAGCATATTGCATTTACGGATTTTATTTCTAATTTTGTGATACCTCTACACGCCGAAGGGTTGGCTCCGGCCTTGGGTGGTGGAGCAGGAACCTCATATTTAGTAACAAGATCAACTCTCCGGAGCGGTTGATGATTAGGCCTTATGAAAAACTATCTGTCCTATCTCAAGCGCGTTAGCGCACTGGCCTTGTTGGCCATTGGCTGCTGCACCGTATCTTGCAGCGATGACGAAAACACCGATGAACCCGAACCCAAGCCCGCATTGGAAGCGAAGGTAACCTTGGCTGCCGGCGAGGCGACCGAGAGCACCCTCTCGTTCACCCTCGCGCCCGAGAATGCGGTTGCCGTATACTATGCCGTTCTGACGGCCGACACCACCCTGCCCACTGCCGAGGAGCTCTTCAACAGCACGGAGTGGGGAAGCCGTCCGGCCGATGCCACGCAAGGTAGCAGCTACAGCTGGGAGAACCTGCAGGATAACACCGCCTACAAGGTGGTAGCCGCCGCCCGCAATGCCGAGGGTTATTCGGCTCTTGCCACGCTCGATATGCAGACCTTGGAGAAGCCCTTCGTGCAGGAGGAGGCCAAGGTAGGCGACTTCTACTACTCGGATGGCACCTGGTCGACCGAACTCAATCCCGACAAGACCCCCATCGCCATCGTATTCTTCGCCGGTTTGGCTTCGGAGTTTGGAGACAACCTCTCCTATTACAAGGATCGAGAGGGCAACCCCATGAGCAAGGTGAACGGTTATGCCATTGCCTTGTGGGATGCCAGCTGGATTGACGGGGAGGAGCGTTCGCAACCTTGGACGGCCTGGGAGAATCAGGAGTATTGCGGTACCTCGGGAATGAGCACGAGTGACGACATCGACTTCCTGGGCTACTACAACACGGTCAAGATCAAGGAGAAGGCCGAGGAACTCTTCGGTGGTCTTACGCCCGAGGAGACCAACTACCCGGCCTGCTACTATGCTTCAATGGGCTATGAGCACATCTGCCCCTCGCCGGCCCGGAGCTCGGGTTGGTTCTTCCCCTCGGCCTACCAGCTCAAGTATCTCTACAGCTACTCCTACTTCGATGACGGCAACGTTCGCGGCTGCTTCGAGATGTCGATGGACAAGCTCATCGAGGCGCTTGGTGAGGATGCCGTACAGCCCATCTACCGAGAGGGTGCCGAGTATTGGTCTTCGACCGAACAGATCGACTCCTACGGAGCAAGCTACCGTGCTTTCTACATGACCTTCGGCAGCGACTACATCTACACCGGATCGCTTTCGTGGGCCAATAAGCATAGCCTCTGCAGTATTCGTTCGGTACTGGTCTTCTAAATTTGTCAAACCAAAAACACGATAAGCTACTATGGAATTCCGCTTAAAAAATCTCTTTATTGCCGCTCTGGCTCTCTTCGCCTTTACCGCTTGCGACGACTCGGACGAGCCCAACGGCAACAACGAAACCCCTTCGACCGAGGCCTATCTCTCGATTGTCGGCTCCTCGCAGGTTGCCCTCTTCGATTTTGAGGAGAGCCGTCGTTTCACGGTCGAGCAGCAGAACGTGGCCGACTACTTCATCGAAGGCCCTGCCGGATGGGCTTACGATCTCTCGGACAACATCTTAACGGTAGTGGCTCCTGCCCAGAGCGACACCGATATCGAGATGGAGGGAGAGGTAGTGATCACCTATTCGGGTGAGGATATGGTCGAGAAGAGTGCCTCGTTGCAGGTTAAGATCGACTATGTAGCCCCGGGTTCCCACCTCCGATATGAGATCAAGGTGAGCGATATTACCTCCACGACGGCCTCGATCAGCGTTACGCCCAACGACGACACCGTGGGTTACTACTACGATGTCTGCACGGCCGAGGACTATGCCTATGTAGGGGGTAATGTGGGTTACATCGTAAGCCTTGCCATCGAGGGCTTCATGCAGCAGTACGGTCTGTCACTTTCGGCTGTCTTGGAGTTGATGTTGGAGTATGGCCCCAGCAGCGACACGGTGGCCTATCTGCCGGACGATACGGAGATGTATGCCTTTGCCGTAGCGATCGACAACCAAGGCAATGCCTATGGCCCCGCCGAGGCTGTCCCCTTCAGGACGCTCAAGGGTGGCGATCCCGCCGACTGCACCTTCGACTTTGAGATTACGGGCCTTACGACCACCTCGTGTGTCATCTCGGTCATCCCCTCCGACCTCTCGGTAAGATACTGGACGGCCATTACCGCTGTAAATGGTTATGTTGGCGATGAGGCAATGATCGAGGAGGTTGAGCTCACGATCAAGGAGACGGCAGGTGCCTACCCGAGCATGTCGTGGGAGGAGATCATTTCTCGCTTGACGATGGTAGGCGAATACTACGACAACTGGTACGACCTCACGGCTGGCTCCTCCTACTATCTCTATGCCTTTGCCATGAATGAGCAGGGTGAGGCCGCAGGCCCCCTCTTTAAGAAGGAGTTTACCACGCCGTTGGTAGATGAGTCGATGGCCGAGATTGAGATCTCCTACAAATACTTCGACGGCGCCGACCTGCTCGCACAGGATCCTTCTACCCCCGCCGGGGCTGTGGACTACTACCGCCTTCAGATCACGGTATCGCCCAACGGCTACACCGAGAACTGGGCCATCAGTGTAGCAGACGGCGACTGCACCAACTTGGAGACCTACCCCGACGAGGCGACCAAGACAGCCATGTTGCAGGGTGGTGCCAAGTTCACGCAGGAGGTACAGGCCTTCTGGATCCCGAAGAGCACCGAGGTCTGCACGATCCTGGGCTATGGCTCCGACGTCTACGGCATTGATGGCGACTTGATGCGTATTCCGGTTCGCCCCACGGCCGATGGTGTATCGCCCATTTCGGAGTATGTAACCAACTCGGTTGCCCGCCCCGAGCCGCTGATGGAGCTTCAGCCGAAGGCTGCCAAGCGCCCCGCCCTGAAGCCCGAGCAGAAGATGGGTCGTCAACTCTCCCGATAATCCTTTACTCAAGAATACTTTAAGAGGCTGTTCCCCCAAAAGGGAGCAGCCTCTTAAAGTTGGTCTGTGCTCTTCTTTCCCTATAAAAGTGGATAATTCTGAATAATTTTGTACCTTTGTTCCTCAACCATCAAAATCGAGTAACATGAAACGCCCTATTCTTCTTACGTTGCTCTTCGGAGTGATGCTCCTATGCGGAGCTTGCAGCGACAGTGAAACCAACAACGATACCCCGCCCACACCGCCACCTCCGACCCCCGAGGAGGAGTTCGAGGTGTTGAGCCAAGGCCCCTTTGAGATCACCTTGTTGGAGCTATACGCCTCCTCACTCAAACTCTTTATCGCCCCCGAGCAGACCGAGGAGTACTACTGGCATGGAGTCATTACACGCGACTATTTAGCCACCTTTGGCGACCTGAGCGACATTCCCTCGGCCGTGGCGGCCTATACCGCCTCACGGTTGGCCGAATACCCCGACACGCCCCCGACAGAACTGCTCACGTGCGGCGATTTGGTGCGCGACATCATCGGTCTGCAGCCCCGCATGGAGATCATCCTCTTTGCCTGCCATGCCGACGAGCAGGGGAGAATCACCTCACCTGTACAGGCCATCGGCCTCACGATGCCCGAGCTAAGCCCCTCGGAGAATATCCTCAAGGTGGAGGTGCAAGGGGTTACGGCCACCAATGCCGAACTCACCATCACCCCCTCGAACAACGACCCCTATGTGTGGATGGAGCTTCCCGAGGAGCTCTATGCCGGCAAGAGCGACGAAGAGTTGAAGGCCTTTTTGGAGCAATACTACACCCCCTTCTTTGCTCTTCACACCTCGAAAGGGCCGCTCTACCACTCCTTCCTCAACAAGTTGGAGCCCGATACCGGCTACATGATCTTAGCCTTTGGTTACGATGGCGGCTTCACTACCGAGCTCTTCACCACCACCTTCCGTACGAAGAGCCCGGGCGACCCCTCGCTCACGACCTTCGATTTCTCGATTGCCCGCCTCAGCAGCCGCAGTGTGGATGTTACGGTGATCCCCTCCGATCCCAGTGTGAACTACCTGGCCATCCTGGCCGAGGAGAGCCTCTTAAGCGAGTACGGTGAGGTGGGATCCGAGGCCGCGTTGTCCCTGATCGACGAGGCGATCGAGATGGCTATCCGTTGGGGAGAGTGTGAAGATCGCGCTGAGTTTGCCGAGAGCTATGCCCACCGCGGCAATGCCGACATCAACTGGAACCTCACCCCCGGCAAGCGGCACTACATCTGTGCCGTAGCCCTCGACAGCGAGGGTGAATTTGCCACCGAAGCGACCCTTCGGGAGGTGATCGCCCCCGAGGTAGAGCTCTCCGAGGCCCTGGTGGAGGCAACCTACGGCCCCTATTTTGACGGGGATCAGCTCTACGCCTTAGATGCCGAGCTCTATGCCGACTATGCCGGCTGTGCCGTACTGCCCATCCGCTTTACACTCAACGACCAAGCGGCCTATGCAATTTACACGTTGTTGGAGCCCGCCAGTTTGGAGGGGATCAGCGACGATCAGCTCACCAGCCTCCTGCTCAACGGAGAGTATCTGGACGATCTCACCTTCTTTACCGAGGAGCGTGTCGATCTGCTCTTAGATTGGGGAAAGGAGTACATCCTCTGCATGATCGCCATGGATCAAAACGACTATGCCGGTGCTCTGATCAAGGAGCGCGTTGCTCCGCTCGAACGGGGTGGTATCTCGCCCGTTGAGGAGTATACCCCCTACGAGGGAGTGCTCTCGACGCCTCGTACGTTCGCACATCGAACCGAACTCTTCGGCCGTCGATAACGTGCCCTGCACCCTGAAAACAGAACGCCCCTGCCGAATCTCGACAGGGGCGTTTCTCGTTACAAAGCGGAGGCTTAGAGGCGCTCCAGCTTTACCGTGAAGTGACGCATCAGCTCGGTCTCCCAAACGATCTTCACACCGCGCTTGATCTCGTGGCGGCGATCATATACGTTCTTCAAAGCGGCTGCAATTACGTCCATGTGGTTGTTCGTATAAACTCTACGAGCAATGCAGAGGCGGAGCAGGTCGAGACCACCAAAGCGGTTCTCACGCGTTACGGGATCGCGGTCGGCCAGGATATAGCCAATCTCGCAACCACGCACACCGGCCTCGAGGTAGACCTCGATGGCGAGGGTCTGGGCGGGGAACTCCTCCTTGGGGATGTTGGTCAGCACCTTCGAGGCATCTACGAAGAGGGCGTGACCACCCACGGGACGCTGATAGGGAATACCATACTCATCGAGCTTGGCGGCCAGATACTGCACCTGCTTGATACGGGTCTCGATGGTCTCGAGCTCGGTATTCTCATCCA
>CAZRJU010000095.1:0-6177 GCA_964600455.1 uncultured Alistipes sp.
CCACTTTTGGGGCATCAGCTTGTCGATGGCCAGCGGCATCAGGCCGGCAAAGATGGCATTGCGGGCATACTGTGTGGCCGTAGGTAGGATGGCGCAGTAGAAGTCGTCGCGTGCCACGTCGTAGTGGCCGCGCAAGAGCGAAGAGATGGCTCGCCACTGGTCATAGCGGAAGTTGTCGATCAGGAGCAGTGTGGTCTTTTCGTGGCGGTCGACCTCGGGAAAGATCTCCGTGCGCATGAGCGTATGCGACATGGTGGGGCTCTGTTCGTTACGCTTATTGATCCAGTTGTAGTAGTTGCGGCGCACAAACTTCGAGAACTCCTGATTGGCCTCGTTCTTTTGGTAGACGAGCACCTCCCGAATCCCCTGATCGTTGGCATCGGCTAATTCGATCTCCCAATTGGTCAGGCGGCGGTAGAGGTTACACCAGTCGGTGAAGTTTTCGGCCATCTGCACGGCCGAGGAGAGGCGGCCAAACTCGGCGCGGTAGTCGGCCGTGGTCTGCTCGGTGATGAGCTGCTCGGAGTGGACATGTTTTTTAATGGAGAGCAGCACCTGATTGGGGTTGACGGGCTTGATCAGGTAGTCGGCAATCTTCGATCCGATGGCCTTGTCCATGATGTTCTCCTCCTCGGACTTGGTTACCATGATTACGGGGGTGGAGGGACGGATCTCCTTGATCTTGGGCAGGGTCTCCAGTCCCGTCATGCCGGGCATCATCTCGTCGAGGATGATCAGGTCGTAGGCCCGCTCCTGGGCCATATCAATAGCATCGTAACCGTTGTTGCAGCGTTCTACCTCGTAGCCTTTGGCTTCGAGAAAGAGGATGTGGGGCTTGAGGAGTTCGATCTCGTCATCCACCCAGAGAATCTTTACCATAAAAGCGGCTCTTTTCTAATTTTTAACAAAAGTACGGCCGAAAATCGAAATTTCAAAATTTCTGTTCGGTTGCTTATATAAAAGGTGTGGCGGAGCACTTTATTGTGTACTTCGCAAAAAAAAGAGCAGAGGGGATCCCGGAAAAATTTCGAGCGATTCTAAATCAATGGATCATAAAACTTTATCCCGATTCTCCGTTTCTCTTGGCACTTTCTTCGGGGGAATGAATCGAAAGTTGAAAAATTTTTTCCACTTTATTGTGAAATAATGAAATAAAGCGTATATTTGCACACCCAAAACGGGGATTTGTGTAACGAAGAGGCCTTTTGAGGAGTATAGCTGTCAGGTTAAGATGCTGATGGGTAAGTGTCCCGAGAGGCAGAGTGAACGGATAACGTGTGAGAACACAGATTAGATAATTTATTAACTATAAAACATTTAATTGATATGACTAAAGCAGATATCGTTAGCGAAATCGCTAAGAGCACCGGTGTGGAGAAGGCAACGGTTCAGACCGTGGTAGAGGCCTTTATGGAGAGTGTGAAGGGTTCCTTGATTCAGGGTAACGATGTGTTCCTTCGTGGTTTTGGTAGCTTCATCATCAAGCGTCGTGCTCAGAAGGTTGCCCGCAACATTCTCAAGGGTACGACCATTACGATCCCCGAGCACAATATTCCCGCCTTCAAGCCCGCAAAGAGCTTTGTGGCCAAGGTAAAATAAGTAACACGAAGTCTAACCTGTTAAAACATCTTAATTATGCCGAACGGAAAGAAGCATAAGCGTCACAAGATGGCTACCCACAAGCGTAAGAAGCGTCTTCGCAAGAATCGTCATAAGAAAAAGTAGGGTAGCGTATTGCTATGCGCAACAATAGATAAAGCTAAAGGGGTCGTCGATCCTTTTAGCTTTACCTATTTAGAAAAACAGGCAACCGAGCCATTATGCAGTAGAGCTGCATCCGCTATTGTTTGTGCCTGATTATCAACAAGAAAATACCGCAACAGCCGCTCGATTGGTGTTGCGGATGGAATGAATTTGGAGAGAGGGGATGGATCCCTTCATGTGCGCCTTATCCGGCCCCGAAAATGGGGGCTTTACCCTTGAAGGGGTGGAGAGGTCTTCGTTTTTTTCGCGCGCGCATGAGGCTTTTGGGAATGTGATAGGCAGATCCTGCTCTCCGAGCCTTCAAAATATATGAACAGAGAACTGATTGTTAACGTAACACCCTCCGAGATCACCATTGCCCAGTGTGAAGACAAGGTGCTGGTTGAGCTCAATAAGGAGCAGAGCCGCCTGGGCTTCAGTGTGGGCGACTTCTATGTCGGAAAGGTGCGTAAAATACTGCCCGGCCTGAATGCCGCCTTTGTCAATGTCGGGCATGAGAAGGATGCCTTTATCCACTACCTCGATTTGGGCAGCCACTTCCCCTCGCTCGATAAGTTGGTGGCGAGTATCCAACCCGGAAAGCGGGGCCATCGTCTCGAGACGATGAAACTTGAAGAGCCCCTGACCAAGGAGGGCAAGATCTCCAACTACTTGCAGGTCGGACAGCGTATCCTGGTGCAGATTGCCAAAGAGGCGATCTCGACCAAGGGCCCCCGTCTGACGGCCGATCTTTCGTTGGCCGGTCGCAATGTGGTCTTGGTGCCCTTCTCCTCGAAGATCTTTCTTTCGCAGAAGATCCGCTCGAACGAGGAGAAGAAGCGCCTGAAGCGTATTGCGGCGGAGGTGCTTCCCAAGAATTTTGGCGTGATCATCCGCACGGCAGCCACCGAGGCGAAGGATCTCGACATCAAGCAGGATATTCTCTCGCTGGTGGATAAGTGGCACAAGATGCTCGGTCAGCTGCGCAAGAAGGAGGCCCCGGCCTTGGTGATGAGTGAGCTTACGCGCGCCAATACGATCATCCGCGACACGCTCAACAACTCCTTCTCGCAGATCGTGGTCAACGATGAGGCGATGTATAACGAGATTCGCAACTACATCCGCGTTATTGAGCCCGAGAGCGAAAAAATCGTAAAACTCTACAAAGGGTCGGTGCCCATCTTCGATAACTTCGATATCACCAAGCAGATCAAGTCGCTCTTTGCCAAGTATGTCTCTTTGCGCCGTGGTGCCTACCTGATCATCGAGCATACCGAGGCGATGAACGTAATCGACGTGAACTCAGGCAACCGCACCAAGGCCGAAGATAACCAGGAGCAGACCGCTATGGATGTCAACCTGGCGGCCGCCAAGGAGATCGCCCGTCAGCTGCGTCTGCGCGACTTGGGTGGTATCGTAATCATCGATTTCATCGACCTGCACAAGCAGCAGAACCGCCAGGCCCTCTACGAGGAGATGACCCGCCTGATGGCTACCGATAAGGCCAAGCATACGATCCTGCCGATCACCAAGTTTGGTCTGATGCAGATCACGCGCCAACGTGTAAGACCTGTTCCGGTGCAGGATGTAACGGATGTTTGTCCTACTTGTAACGGTACGGGTAAGATTCAGCCCACCGTATCGCTCGAAAAGAAGATCGAGAACCAGATCTCGTTCCTCACGCAGGATCGCGGCCACAAGTTTATCGAGTTGCGCGTCAGCCCCTATGTCTCGAGCTACCTGAACCTGGGCCTTTGGTCGTTGCGCAGAAAGTGGATGTGGCGCTACAAAGTGCGTCTGCGTATCACGCCCGACCAGAGTGTGGGAATCATTGATATTCACTATCTCGATAAACGGGGTAACTCGCTTATTTAGAGCGGTCTTGGTAGGAAATGACGGCACGAGAGGCAATACTGAACAGGGTGAGCGAGGCCAAACAGCTTCGCTCGCTGTGTCGTATGCTTAAGCAGGGGGGTGAGACCATTCACCTGCAGGACCTCGTGCATGGAGCCCTCTCCTCCTATGCCGCGGCTGCGGTTACCCGTTTAGGCGGGGTACACCTCTTTGTCGCCGAGGATCGGGATGCTGCTGCCTACCTGATGAACGACCTCTATGCCCTGCTCGACGAGGAGTCGGTCTACTTCTTCCCTTCGGCCTATAAACGCTCGATCCGCTATGGCGAGGAGGAGGCCCAGGGAGTGGTGCAGCGCACAGCGGCCTTGCAGGCAATACGTAACCTGAAGCGGGGGAGCTATGTGGCGCTCTGCACCTGGCCCGAGGCGCTGGCCGAACGGGTGGTGGAGGAGCGCTCAATGGCCGGAGAGACCATCCTGCTCAAACGAGGGGAGCACCTCTCGATCGCCTCCCTGCTGGAGGGGCTGGAGAGGGTTGGTTTCCAACGGGTGGATTTTGTCTACGAGCCGGGGCACTATTCGCAGCGAGGCGGTATCGTCGACATCTTCTCCTTCGCCGCCTCAAAGCCCTATCGTTTGGATTTCTTTGGTGACGAGATCGACTCGATTCGCAGTTTCAATATCTCGAGCCAGCTCTCGGACGAACGCTTCGAGCAGGTGGAGATACTGCCCAACATGAACCGTGAGGGGGAGGGAGAGCGTATCTCGCTTGCCGCATTTGCCGGCTCGGAGGCCATTTGGTGGTTCACCGATCCCGATTTTACGTTACGCCGTATCAATGAGATCCGGCACAAGTTTATCTCCGAAAGGGAGGATATCACCGAGGCCGAGGAGCGCCTGACCAGTCGTCAGGGGCTGTTGCAGGGGATGAGCGAGGCCCGTATGGTGCTTCTGCGCAATAACCTCAAGGAGCGTCCGGCCTCCTCCACACTCCTCTTTCACACCGCCCCGCAGCCCAAGTTCAACAAGAATTTCGAGCACTTGGCCGACGATATGGCACGCCTCAAGGCCATGGGTTATGACTGCCATATCCTTTCGCAAAATAAGGCGCAGGTGGAGCGCCTCGAAAACATCTTCCACCAGATCGGCCGCGGAGCCGTCGAACTAAAGGCGCTCGGCCTCACCCTCCACGATGGTTATGTGGATCACGACCTGCGACTGGCCCTCTATGCAGATCACCGCATCTTCGATCGTTACCAGCGCTACCGTATTCGCGGTGAGATCAAGCGCGATGAGCAGATGACCATCCAGGAACTTAATCAGCTGCGTCCGGGCGATTATGTGGTGCATATCGACCATGGCGTGGGACGTTTCGACGGTTTGGTCAAGATCAACGAAGGGGGGCGGCAGCACGAGGCCATCAAACTGGTCTATCGGGATGGCGATGTGCTCTTTGTGAATGTCCATTCGCTCCACCGCATATCGCGCTATAAGTCGGGTGATGGCGAGCCCCCGAAGATCTATAAGTTGGGCAATGGTGCCTGGCAGAAGCTGAAGACGGCGACCAAAAAGGCCGTGAAGGATATTTCGCGAGAGTTGATTGCGCTCTACGCCCGCCGCAAGGCCTCGCCCGGCTACCGTTTCTCGCCTGACAGCTACTTGCAACAGGAGCTCGAGGCCTCCTTTATCTGGGAGGAGACCCCCGATCAGCAGGCTGCCATCGAGGCCGTGAAGCGCGATATGGAGTCCCCGCGTCCGATGGATCGTTTAGTCTGTGGCGATGTGGGCTTCGGAAAGACCGAGGTGGCGATTCGTGCCGCCTTCAAAGCGGCAGTCGACGGCAAGCAGGTGGCCCTGCTCGTGCCGACCACGATCCTCGCGCTGCAACACTACCGCTCCTTCACACAACGCTTGAGGGATCTGCCTGTGCAGATCGAGTATCTGAACCGCACGAAGTCGGCCCGCGAGGTGAAGCGCATCACCGAGGAGTTGGCCGAGGGCAAGATCGACATCCTGATCGGAACACACAAGATTCTCGGCAAGCAGATCCGTTTCAAGGATCTGGGGCTGCTGATCATCGACGAGGAGCAGAAATTTGGCGTGGCAGCCAAGGAGAAGTTGACTCAGATGAGTGTCCATGTGGATACGCTGACCTTGACGGCCACCCCCATTCCGCGTACGTTGCAGTTCTCGCTGATGGGCTCGCGTGATCTTTCGGTCATCTCCACCCCGCCGCCCAACCGCCAGCCGATCCGCACCGAGTCGCACCTCTTTAGCGAGGAGATCATCCGCGATGCCGTGGAGCAGGAGCTGGAGCGAGGCGGCCAACTCTACTTTGTTCACAACCGCGTGGAGGATCTGCTCACGTTGCAGGGCCTTATTCAGCGCCTCTGCCCGAAGGCCCGCGTAGCGGTGGGCCATGGAAAGATGCAGGCCGAGGAGCTCGAGCGTCTGATCATGGACTTTATTTACGGGGAGTTCGATGTGCTGATCTCGACCACCATTGTCGAGAACGGTATCGACATCCCGAATGCCAATACCATCATTGTCAACAACGCCCACTGCTTCGGCCTGAGCGACC
>CAZRJU010000096.1:0-6122 GCA_964600455.1 uncultured Alistipes sp.
CGGTGGAGGGTTGGCCGCATGCATCATTGCCGATTCGGTGGTACGTCGGCTGCCCGGAGCCCGTGGCGACGAATCGTCGGCCCTCACCGACTGTTTCCAGGACGATCTGTTGGCCCCGCCGGTCTACACCCGTCCGGCCGAGTTCCGTGGTTGGCGAGTACCCGATGTGCTCCTCTCGGGCAACTTTGCCGAGATCGCCAAATGGCAGGAGGAGCAGGCTTATGAACGCACCGAACGCTTACGACCGGACCTGCTGGAAATTCAAGATTCAAAATTCAAATGAAATATTACGTTATAGCCGGAGAGCCTTCGGGGGATCTGCACGGATCGAAGTTGATCCACGGGTTGAAGGCCGAGGATCCTCAGGCATCATTCCGCTTTTGCGGCGGAGATTTGATGGGCGAGGCGGGAGGCCGCGAGGAGCTGCTGATGCACTATAAGGAGATGTCCTTCTTCGGCATCTGGCAGGTACTCTGTAACCTTCGTACCATCTTCGGACAGATTCGCCGCGTGAAGGAGGATATTGCCACCTTCCAACCCGACGTGGTGATCCTGATCGACTACCCCTCGTTCAACATGCGGATTGCCAAGTGGTGTAAAGCTCAAGGAATCAAGGTATTCTACTACATCGCCCCCAAAGTGTGGGCCTGGAAGGAGTGGCGAGTAAAGGGGATTCGCAAGTATGTGGATCGTCTCTTTACGATCTTTCCCTTCGAGACGGAGTATTTCCGCGAAAAGGGAATCGAGCCGATCTTCTGCGGCAACCCGTTGGTGGACGATATTGCCCAACGTCGCCTAAAGCTCCCCACGCGGGAGGAGTTCCTTCAGAAGAACCGGCTCGATAAGCGCCCGATTGTGGCCCTGCTGGCCGGCAGTCGCCCCTCGGAGATCAAATCCAACCTTCCCGACATGGTGGCCCTCTCCAAACAATTCCCACAATATCAGTTTATCGTAACGGCCGTCCCCTGGATCGATCGGGGGCTCTATGAGCGCTACTTAGCCCACTCCGAGGTGCGCTACCTCTGCAACCAAACCCAGCAGACCTTAGCCATGAGCGAGGCCGCGGTGGTAACCTCCGGTACGGCAACCCTCGAAACAGCCCTGATGGGGATCCCCGAGATGGTACTCTACCACGTACCGAAGCTCTACGAGATCCTGCGCCCCTATGTGCTGAAGATCCCCTTTGTCTCGTTGGTGAATATCAATATGGGGCGCGAGGTGGTGCGCGAATTGGTCTGCTCGAAACTCGATGGCGAGGTGGCGGCCGAGGAGTTGCGTTCGATTCTCAAGGGGGGAAGTAAGCGCGAAAAGATGCTTGCGGAGTTTGCCGCCCTGGCCGCGTTGATCGGCCGTGAAGGGGCAAGTCAACGTTTTGCCAAAGCGATGTACACAGCCATTCAACCCACAAAATCAGCCTAAAAGCCATGATCGGTTACATCCATATCGCAGAGGTGATCGCCTGCCTGATCTATGCCCTTATCCTGACAGGGGTAGGCCGCTTAGCGCGAAAATATCCCGAGACGATCGCGGGAATCAGCACCATGCCCAAGCAGAAGCGTGAGAAGTTGAACCTTCCCAAGATCGGAGCCTTTGTGGCCAAGTGGCTCAACGCCTCGGCCGTGGTGGTACTGTTGGGCATGTGGATCCCTAAGAGCGATCTGCGCTGGCAGGTGGTCGTGTGGATACCTTGCTTTTTGATCATGCTCGCCGCAGGCTACCTGATCAAGTACAAACACACGCGTTTCGGCAAGGAGACGGACAATAACTAACGACTAACGCCATGAAGATCATTTGTATAGGTCGCAACTATGCCGACCATGTAAAGGAGTTGCATGAGGCTGTGCAGGATCGAGGAGAGCTACCTCGCGAGCCGCTCTTCTTTCTGAAGCCCGATACGGCGATGCTGCGCAACAACGACCCCTTCTACATTCCACCCTTCTCCGAGGAGGTGCACTATGAGTGTGAACTCATTGTCAGGATCAACCGTGTGGGACGCTGCATCGAAGAGCACTTTGCACACCGCTACTACGATGAGGTGGGGCTCGGAATAGACTTCACGGCCCGCGATCTGCAACGCCGTTGCATCGCAGAGGGGCTGCCCTGGGAGATGGCCAAGGCCTTTGACTACTCGGCCGCCATCTCTCCCCGCTTTATCCCGCTCAAGGAGTTAGGTGGGGATGTACAAAACCTTCATTTTACCCTGGAGGTCGACGGAGAGATGCGCCAGCAGGGGTTCACAGGGGATATGCTCTTTACGGTTGATCGCCTGATCAGCCACATTTCGCACTTTATCACCCTCCGCATGGGTGATCTGCTCTACACGGGTACTCCCGTGGGTGTCGGGCCTGTGCAGCGTGGACAAAATTTGGTGGCGGCCCTGGAGGGTGAAACATTATTGGACTTTGATATTCGATAGAGGATGTTATTACACGAAAGATTGGCCCCATGGCGGCTACTCCTGGCCTCACGTTCGCCCCGCCGCCGCGAACTCCTTACGGGGTGCGGCCTGCCCTACAGCACGGCTCCCGATTATGAGGTGGAGGAGTGTTACCCCGAAGATCTTGCCCGGGAGGAGGTGCCGGCCTATCTCTCGCGCCTGAAGAGCGAGGGACTTCCCCGCGCCTTGAGCAAGGATGAGATTCTCTTGACGGCCGATACGGTGGTCATCGCCGAGGGGCGGATTCTCGGCAAGCCCCACGATCGGGAGGAGGCGCTCGGGATGTTGCGGCTGCTCTCGGGGCGCAGTCACCGCGTCATCACCGGCGTTACGATACGCACGGCTAGCAAGAGTCACACCTTTGCATCCTGTTCGGAGGTCTATTTTCGGAGGCTGAGTGAGGAGGAGATTATCTACTATGTCGATCACTATCAACCCTATGACAAGGCGGGCTCCTATGGAATTCAGGAGTGGATCGGCTACACGGCCATTGAGCGCATTGAGGGTTCCTTTTTCAATGTGATGGGCTTACCGATTCAGCGGCTCTATGTAGAGTTGGAGCGTTTCTTGGATCAGGCATAGCGCGCGCGTGCGTGCACGTTATATTTCAAGGGTAAAGCAACAGGCCCGCCGAACATGATGTTCAGCGGGCCTGCTCTATTTAGGCGGCCTATTTCAGCCCCCCCCTCTTTGAGTGTTACTCGAGGATGTTACGCAGATTTACATCGGCAGCAGCCTTCTGAGCCAGAGCGGGGTTCTTGGCGATGGCGCTGTTGAGCTGAGCCTTGGCGGTAGCCAGATCACCCTCCTTTTGGGCGATGATGGCACGCAGGTAGTCGGCATCGGCCGAAGCATCCTGAGCGATGGCGTTCTTAGCGGCGGTGTAGTCGCGGCTCATCGTGTAGGCGATAGCAGCGTTCAGACCGCTGAGCTGCGAAGCAGCCGAGGTGTAGTTACCCATGGCGGCAGCAGCCATAGCCTTGGTCTCGGCACCGGCAGCCTGCATGTAGCGGTTAGCCTCCTCAACGTTGCCCAGAGCCAGGTTGGCCAGAGCCATGTTGTTGCTGATAGAGGAATCCGTAGCGCCCAACTTGGCAGCCTGCTCGAAGGCCGACAGCGAAGCAGCGTCATCACCTACCTGGGCCAGAGCGATACCGAGGTTGTTGTAAGCGCGCAGGTCGTTGTACTGGCGAGCGGTGTAGTTGAGCACCGTAACCTTCTGCTGACCATCCTGAATCAGGCTCTCAGCAGCGTAGAGCAACTCCTCGTTCGAGAGATCACCCAGCTTGTTGTCGTTAACCAAAGCCATGATCTCGGCATCGGTCTTACCCTGAAGATCGGTCGAGTTCACAACCTGCGAACGACGCAGACGGGGCAGTACATCGCTCTTCAGCTCGTCAAATACGTTGGCCAGGTTGCGGATCTCGCTCTCGCGCTGTGCCGACGAGGTGTAGAGGCTCAATACCTGGAGAATAAGGTTCTTGTCCTTGATGTCCGAAGCCTCAACCAGCTCACGCAGACCATCCCAGTCCTCACCGTAAGCGGCGGCGTCAACCTCCAGACCAGTGCCCTCGAGGAGCTTCACCAGAGCGGCGCGACCCGACTCCGAACGAGCACGCGACAGCTTGTCGTTGAACTGCTCGGGACCATCGGGCGAAGCGTAACCCAGTACGGAGAGGTGCTGCGTGGCACGCTCGTTGTCCAGCTTGCTGTCAACATCACCCTTGAAGTCGCCCAGACCGGCAACTTCGGCACGCGAAACGCGCGACGAGTTGATGTCGTAAACGATATCAACCTTCGTAACGGTGGTGGTTACCTTCTTGTAGTTGTTGGCCATGGGAACCATGTAAGCGGCATAGTTCAGATCCTCCTGCAGGGTGTTGACACCAACAGCGATGGTCAGGCCAAAAGCCTTGCGCAGCGCCAGACCCTCGGCGGTATCGGAGGCCAAAATGGCACGCTCCTCGTCGGTGGGGGTAGCACCCGTATTGGCGTTGATCAGGGTCATCTCCTTGCAATCACCCTTCGGGCACTTGATCTCGATGCGAACCTGCAGCTCGCTCTGCTTCATGCGCTCGTCGTAGGGGAACTCAACGTGCATCGTGTAGACGCCGTCGTCCTTCTTCGTAACAACGGTGTAGTTCTCGTCTACCTTCTCACCCTGGTAGAACTTCGGCGTACCGAGCACCTCGCCACCCTCGAATACCATTACGGGCGTAACCTTGGCAACAGCCTTGGCATTGAAATACTTGGCGGGGATGGTAACCGTAACGTCGGCCTCCACCTTACCATTGTTCAGCACCAGAACCTCAGGATTGCACGAGATCTGAATATCCTCGCGGTTCTTTGCCATCTTCTTGAAGCAGTTGCAGCTCGAAAGCAACAGCGCACCTGCCATGAGCACGAGGCCCATCTTCATGATGTTCTTCATAATGACTTGTTTTTAATTGGTTAATTGTTATTCTTTGGTTTTCTGTTTCAACGCTCCACCCGCCTACACCTATACGCGCACGGATGGATGATGCAAATATACATAAATATTTTCATAAAAAAGGAAAACGGAGTGGAAAATCCACCCCGTTTTCAACGGAAAGCTATCTTTTATGGATAAAATCGCTTATTCACGCTCCTTGCGGTCGCGGCGACGATCACCTCGGGGGCGATCTCCATGGGGACGACGCTCACGCTCTACATAGCCCTCGGGCTTCGGCAACAGCACCTTGCGCGAAAGCTTGAGCTTACCGGTCTTGGGGTCTACGCCGATGAGCTTCACCTCAATCTCGTCACCCTCCTTCAGGCCGCTCTCCTCCATCGTCTCGAAACGCTTGTAGTCGATCTCCGAGATGTGCAAGAGGGCATCCTTGCCGGGAAGAATCTCCACAAAAGCACCGAAGGTTACGATCGAGCGGATCTTACCCTTGTAGATCTCACCCACCTCGGGCTGGGCAACAATCGCCTTGATGCGGGCCAAAGCGGCATCAATAGCCTCCTTGTCCTGACCAAAGATGTCAACATAGCCCTTGTTGTCGTCCTCGGTGATGGTGATGGTGGTGCCGGTGGTCTTCTGAATATCCTGAATCACCTTACCGCCCGGGCCGATCACGGCACCGATGGTCTCCTGAGGAATGGTGATCTGTACCAGACGAGGTACAAAGGGCTTGTACTCGGCACGGGGCTCCGAGATGCACTCCTCGAGCTTACCCAGGATGTGCAGACGGCCCTGACGAGCCTGCTCCAAAGCCTTGGCCAGCACCTCGTAGGAGAGGCCATCCACCTTGATATCCATCTGCGTAGCAGTGATACCATCACGCGTACCCGTTACCTTGAAGTCCATGTCGCCGAGGTGATCCTCATCACCCAGGATGTCCGACAACACGGCCCAACGACCCGTAGCCGAATCCGAGATCAAACCCATGGCAATACCCGACACAGGCTTCTTGATCTTCACACCGGCATCCATCAGGGCCAGCGTACCGGCACATACCGTGGCCATCGACGACGAACCGTTCGACTCCAGAATATCCGACACAACGCGTACGGCATAGGGATTCTCGTCGCCTACGGGCACCATCGGCTTCAGGGCACGCCATGCCAGGTGGCCGTGGCCGATCTCACGACGGCTCAAGCCGCGCGAAGCCTTGGCCTCACCGGTCGAGAAGGGCGGGAAGTTGTAGTGCAGCACAAA
>CAZRJU010000097.1:0-6121 GCA_964600455.1 uncultured Alistipes sp.
GTGCAGGATCTCACCCCAACCCCCATGACCCTCTCGTCGGTGATGTTCTACACGGGTAAAAACCCCTATACGGGGGAGTCGCTCTATGTGGCCCGCAATCAGGAGGAGAAGCGTCGCCAGAAGCGCTACTTCTTTGAGAAGCATCCGGCCCCTCGCTCTTCGCATGCTGCTCGATCTCAACGCCCCTTTGCAAAACCTTCCCGTAAAAAATAGAGAGCTCGCTTCAAAAAAGCAGGCTCTCTACTTGTATTATTATAAACAGGTAAGGCTACTGCTCCTCGCGGGCAGCCAGTTGACGCAGGATCTCCTGCATATCTTTCAAAAAGGCATCGGCCGAGCGGCCCCCCGAAGTGCGGGCCAGCAACCGGCCCCGTTCGTCGAAGATCAGCATGGTGGGGATGCTCCTTACCTCATAGTCGCGGGCTAAGGTACGCCCCGGTTCTCGATCCACATCAAAGCGTAGCGCGACAAAGCGCTCGTTCATCCAATCACCCACCGCCCGTTTCGAGAAGACCTTGCGGTTTAGGGTGTGGCAGGCGGGGCACCACGAGGCGTAGAGGTCGATAAAAAGGAGCTTTTGTTCGGCTTTTGCACGGCGTTGAGCGGCCTCAATAGAGCCCTTCTCAAAGCGGATCTGGGCTTCAAGCGGCATTGTACAGCAGAGGGCGAAGAGGGCGATCAAAAGTGTATTGCGTAGTTTCATTGTCTGGTTTTTGGGGCCGGTTATACAAGAAGTGTTCCGTTCGGAGGGGGAGGTTTAGCGGTCACTCTCGCGGATCAGGCGACACATCTGCTCGCGCATGCGGTGGATGCCCGTCTTAACCGTGCCGAGCGGTAGCGAGAGTTTCTCGGCAATCTCCTCATAGGTCAATTCATCCAGGAAGCGCAACTCAAAGAGCCGACGGTAGCGCGGTGTCAGGAGCGAGAGGTAGTGGTCGATCTGCGATCGTTGTTGGAGACTGATCACCCGCTCCTCGGGGTTGGGTGCCGACGAGGCGGGCAGGGTGAACTGATCGTTGATCGAGAGATCGTCCGAGCGACGGCGGGTGTAGTCGATAAAGGTGTTGCGGGCGATCGTGTAGAGCCACTGCCCGAAGGTGTAGGCGGGAGAGTAGCGCGGCAGGTTGACATAGACCTTGATAAAGGTCTCCTGCAGGAGGTCGTCAGCCTCGGTCGCGGTGTTCGGTGTGCCCCCCAACCGCTGGGCAAAGAGGCGCGAAATGGCCTCCCGATAGCGATTGAAGAGATACTCGAAGGCGCAATCATCCCCCTCGAGTACCAACCTCACGAGCTTCTGGTCATCGGCAATGATATAGTCGGCTATTTCCATGCGCGGGGTTTACGGCGGATCGAGATAAGCCTTACGATCAACCCCTCGATAGGGGCCCACAGATCGTAGAAGAGGTAGCGTGACCAGACACCCTCCTCACCCAGACGAATACCGATGCGGCGAATCTCGATCAGCACGACCATCAGGCGCAGCAGCCAAAGCACTATGGCGGCCACCTTAAACTCTAAGGGCATCACCACTGCCGCCATCGCTACGGCAGCCAGAAGCAAAACGCGACTTCCCATCTCCCAGTTCATCCACGGAGCCACCCAGCCCGGGTAATGGGCTCGGGTTGACTGCTCCTCGCGCAGTTGGGCGAGCCACCAACCCATACCGCCCCAGATGCGTTCGCGTACCGTGGCGCGGGGCGAGAGTACGGCCACCGTATTCTCGTGGGTCATAATCTGTTGCAGGAAGAGATCATCCTCGCCACTCTCCATGCTCAGGAAACCGAAGCCGTTACGCATCGAGAAGTAGAGGCGTTTGGTGAATCCCATCGTGTGGCGAATACCGCGATAGGGGCGATGGGCAATGGCCGACGAGAGCCACATGGCCGATCGGAAAAGGCGCGATGAGCGCATCAGATGGCCGGCAAAACCCCGCGAAGGCTCCTCATGGAGCTCCATGCCGCAGTAGCCCAGGACTACCTCCCCGCGCGTAAAGCCCTTGGCCATCAAGGCCACCCAACGATCCGATTGCGGTGCTGCATCCGTCGTCGAGAGGATCAGGTGCTCGTAGTGGGCCGACTTGATCCCCACGTTGAGGGCCTGCTTGGGCGAGATGGGCGAGTGGGGGTTCTGCTCGATCTTGGTCAAGACAAGCTGTGGAAAGTGTTGGCGGATGTGTTGCAGATCCTCGAAAAAGTCGCGGTCGGAACCCACATAGACCACCACCACCTCAAAGACGGCATGCTCTTGTGCCAAAAGCATCGGCAGGCGACGCTCGGCAAAGTCATAATCTTCGCCATACATGGCAATCACGACCGAGACGGGAGGATCCTTTTCCAAACGTTCGGCGCGGCGCGTGGCTTTGTAGCCGGGAATCCGCCCGAGACGGAAGAGGTAATAGTAGAGTTGCACTCCCAGCAGTACGAGAATCAGCCCTGCCAGGGCCACTCCCTCCCAACCGTAGTGTTGCAGTATGGTGTTGTAAAACGACATGATGCGGTGTTGTGGTATTAGTAAGGGACAAAGGTAGTGAAAATTCAAAATTCAAAATTCAAAATTCAAAATTATTTTTGTTCTGCTTCTCCTCGGCATAGCCAAACCCCGAGAAGCTTTGGCTCTGCGCTCGGCTTGCACCGCAGTTGACCGAAAAAGAGGCTTCGCTCTTCTTCTGCTGCGCCTCGGCATAGCCAAACTCGGGCAACTTTGGCTATGCGCTCGGCTTGCACCGCAGTTCAAAATTATTTTTGCTGTGCCGCGGGGGGCTGAGAGTACTGGGAAGTCTATGAGTTCCGGGAGAGCCACAACGCCCTGGGGAATCCCAGGCTTCCCAGTATTCACAGAATTCCCAGTCCATCGTATGCGGTACTCCCTCGATCTTGAATTTTGAATTCCCATACAGCCCTTGCGGCCAAAATTGCTACAAAAAGGACAATTTTTGGGAAATAATCAACGAAATATTTGGCGCGGGGGTAAATCTGTTATACTTTTGTGCCGATTTTTTGTACGAAAATGCCCACAAACCTCCGGGTGCGTGTGCAGATGTTAAACCAAAAAGAGAAAAGAATGAAGAAGATTTTACTTTCGATTCTGATGGTGGCCGTAGCATTGCCCGCTTTGGCCGGTGGTCTGATGACCAACACCAACCAGAGTGCCTCGTTCCTGCGCAGCATCGCTCGCGGTACGTCGCTCGATCCTGATGCCGTACTGCACAACCCTGCCGGTGTGGTATTTATGGAGAACGGCTGGCATTTCGGTATTTCGGACCAGATGGCCTACCAGACCCGCTCGACCGAGTCCACCTTCGCCCCCTTTGCTCAGAATGCTGCCAACCCCGGCCAGATGACCAACATCTACGAGGGTGATGTATTCTCGCCGCTGATCCCCAGCTTCCACCTCGCTTGGAAGAAGAACCGCTGGGCCATCATGATCGGTATGGGTGTTAACGGTGGCGGTGGTACGATCGAGTACGACAAGGGCCTCGCGTCGTTTGACCGCCAGTTCTCGGTTCTCCCTGCAGCCATCTCGCAGTTTGGTGCGAACTACGGCATCTCGGCCAATCAGTATTCGATGGATATGTACCTGAAGGGCAAGTCGATGACTTTGGCCTTTAACCTCGGTGCCGCCTTCCGTATCACCGACTGGTTGTCTATCTCGGCCTTGGTTCGCTTCAGCTCCACCTCGAACAGCTATGAGGGCTACATGCGAAATATTCAGGTGAACCCCACTGCAATCGACCCCACGATGGCTCAAATGACCGGTTTTAATGGCTCGATGCAGTCGGCTTCGGCCATGATGGCCACCACCGAGGCGCTGATGACCCAAATGGGCATTGCCACTCCCGAGATGATCACCTTGCTGAGAACCTACGGCGCACAGACCGCCGACCACATCCTCGATGTGAAGCAGAAGGGCACCTCGTTCAGCCCCGTAGTGGCCCTCTCGTTCCACAAGGGCAAGTGGGATGCTACCGTGAAGTATGAGTTCAAGATGGGTACCGAGCTCGAGCTCGAGTCGGCTGCCATCTCGGCGAACGATCCCGTGATCAACGGCATCTTCCCCAATGGCGCCAAGGTGAAGGCCGAGACGCCCGCCCTGTTGGCCGTAGCTGCCAGCCGTCAGTGCGGCCCCGTGAAGGTTACCCTCGAGTGGCACCACTACTTCGATAAGGATGCCGAGAACAGCTTCTCGCAGGCCATCAAGGGCAACACCAACGAGTACCTGGCCGGTCTGGAGTATCAGGTTGCCAAGCGTTGGCTCATCAGCCTCGGTGTACAGCGCACGCAGTACAACCTCTACGAGGCCTACTACTCGGACATGAACTTCTCGACCCCCTCGACCTCGGTTGGTTTGGGTCTTAAGTTCAACATCACCGATGCCATTGCCCTCAATGCTGGTTTCATGAAGACCTTCTATGAGGATGTAACCAACAGCTATGTGGATGCAACGAATCCGCTGCTGAACTACACCGACATCTACAGCCGCACCTCCACCTCGTGGGGTATTGGTCTGGACTTCAAGTTTGGTAAGAAGTAGTTGACATTTCGGAGAAATTCGTTATATTTGCGGTGCGATTCCTTAGGAGTTGCACCGCAATTTTTTTTGCAGGGGCCGAATCGCACCTGTTTTTGGGTTTTGCGGGGAGTAAACCGGGCCTCGCGAAGTCGGAGAAGGCTCCATAGTTCAAGGGATAGAACGAAGGTTTCCTAAACCTTAAATCCGCGTTCGAGTCGCGGTGGGGCTACTAAGTTTGAGGCTCGATAATGAGCCTCGGGTGCGGATTTTGCGGTTTGAGCGAAAATACGTATCTTTGTAAAGCAAGAAAATATTTGAAGTATGGAATACGCAGACAAGTTGAAGATGTATGCCCCCGCCCCGACCGTGGAGCAGGTGGCCGACGAGGTGGCCCGCATTCGCCGGGCTACAGCGCGCAACATGAATCCCGAGGTCTATAAGTTCTGCTACTCGACCATCGACCTGACCACCCTCTCGTGCAACGATTCGGAGGAGTCGGTGAGCCGCTTTGCCAAGCGGGCGGTGGAGTTCTACGAGGAGTATCCCCACATCCCCAACGTGGCCTCGATCTGCGTCTATCCCTCCTTCGTGGAGACCGTCGGCCTGGCCGTGGATGGTACTCCGATGCGGATTACCAGCGTAGCTGCCGGCTTCCCGGCGTCGCAGACCTTCCTGGAGGTGAAGATGCTGGAGGTCTCAATGGCGGTGGAGAATGGTGCCGACGAGGTGGATATCGTACTCAATGTGGGCAAGATGCTCACGGGGGCCTATGATGAGGCAGCCAACGAGGTGGAGGTGATTCGCGGCGAGATGGATAAGGAGGTGATCCTGAAGGTGATCATCGAGTCGGGAGCGCTGAAGAGCCCCGAGTTGATTCGTACGGCTTCGCTGCTCTCGATGTTTGCCGGTGCCGACTTCGTGAAGACTTCGACGGGAAAGATTGACGTGGCAGCCACGCCCGAGGCGGCGGTGGTGATGTGCCAGGCGATCCGCGACTACTACCAAAAGACGGGCCGCAAGGTGGGCTTCAAGGCTGCCGGAGGTGTCCGTACGGCCGAGGATGCTGCCCTCTACTACACGATCGTGGAGGAGATCCTGGGCAAGGAGTGGCTGACGACCGACCTGTTCCGTATCGGGGCTTCGTCGGCCGCCAACAACCTGATCTCGGCCATCGAGGGGAAGCAGGTAGCCTATTTTTAGTCGCTCCGCTTCCGCTGTTCGCCCGCGAAAAGGAAAACTTTTTTTGGATTTTTTTGTGTAGAAAAGAAATAATCACTACATTTGCGGGCTCATTAGAGCAAAAAGGGAATTTAACTATAGTATAAATTTACAAAAACTTACGAAAATGAAAGCAGGAATCCATCCTCAGAATTATCGTATTGTGGCCTTCAAGGACATGTCCAACGACCACGTGTTTTTGTGCCGGTCCGCCGTTTCGACAAAAGAGACCATCGAAGTGAACGGCGAAACCTATCCCGTGTATAAGATGGAAATCTCCAACACCTCGCACCCGTTCTACACGGGCAAGATGAAGTTGGTTGACACCGCCGGTCGCGTCGATAAGTTTATGAGCCGCTACGCAAAACGCTACGATAAGAAGAACGCGAAGTAA
>CAZRJU010000098.1:0-5966 GCA_964600455.1 uncultured Alistipes sp.
GGTAATAGCTTTGGGTAATACGCTCCGGGCAATCCCGGTATTCCCAGTACTCCCAGTATTCCCATCCCCTCACCCCCCCCACGGCACAACCAGAAATAATTTTAAACTGCGGTGCAAGCCGAGCGCAGTGCCAAACCTTCACGGGGTTTGGCTCTGCCGAGGAGGAGCAGAACAAAAATAATTTTGCATTTTGCATTTGAATCTTGAATTTTTATTATCTTTGCCTTCGCAAACGAGTAGCTACTTTTGCAAACCTCGAAGGGGTGCCTTACTATCAGGCTGAGATTATACCCATTGTACCGGATACGGATAATGCCGAGACCGGGATGCGTAATCAACAATGTAACATTTCGTTACCCCCTTTTCGTTAAACTTAAATTTTAATTGTTTTATGAAAAGGAAATTTCTTGTTTTTACCCTTCTGCCGATGCTCTGTGCACCGGTCGGAGTGATGGCGGCTCAAGATGCTGAGGAGCCCGCCCGAGATTCGATGCGTCTTTATGAGTTGCAGTCGATCGAAGTTACCGCAACACGCGCCAAGAGCGACACGCCGGTCGCCTATGCCAACCTCTCCTCCGAGGAGATCGGCCGCATGAACAACGGCCTCGATATGCCCTCGCTGTTGGCCATGACCCCCTCGATGATCGCCACCAACGAGACCGGTATCGGCATTGGCGGCACCTCGATTCGACTGCGCGGTACGGATGCCACACGCCTGAATGTTACGATCAACGGTGTGGCAATGAACAATCCCGACTCCCACTCGATGTATTGGTACGATACTCCCGATCTCGCCTCATCGGTGGGTGATCTGCAGGTACAGCGTGGAGCCGGCACCTCGACCCACGGCACGGGTGCCTTTGGTGGAGCCGTGAGCATGACCACCGCCCCGTTGAGTACCCGTTTTGGCGGAGACGCCAGCTTCAGCTACGGCTCCTACAACACCAACAAGCAGGCCATCCACCTCAGTTCGGGTCTTTTGGGCGGCCACTGGTTGGTGGATGCCCGCTTGAGCCATATCGCCTCGGATGGCTACATTGATCGCGGAGCTACCGATCTGACCTCTTACATGCTGCAAGGGGCCTACTACGGGGGGAATACCGTACTGAAGCTCCTGAGCTTTGGTGGCAAGGCTAAGACCTACCTCACCTACAACGGAGTCTCGAAGGCCGATATGGAACTCTACGGTCGCCGCTACCACACTTCGGGCCAATATGTAACCTCCGACGGCCCCTATGTTTTGGCCGATGGCACCCATGTAGATTACTATGATGATCAAACGGATAACTACCTTCAGCTAAACAATCAATTGCTCCTCTCACACCGTTTCAACGAGCACTGGGAGATGAACCTCACAGCCTTCTATACCTACGGATACGGCTACTACAAGCAATATAAGGATGATGCCTGGCTCATGGGCTACAACAACCTCGACGCAGGGATCGAGCAGGCCGACCTTATCCGTCAAAAGAAGATGGAGAACCACTTCGGAGGGCTCAATGCAGTAGCCTCCTACCGCCGTCAGAATTTCGATCTGCTCTTTGGGGGCTCCTGGTCGCTCTACACCTGTCCCCACTGGGGTACACTCGACTGGGTGGATGGGCTCACTCCCGAGGAGCATGCCGAGCGGTGGTATGACAACGACGTCGAGAAGCAGGACGGCAACCTCTTTGTAAAGGTCAACTGGCAGCTCGTGAAGGGGCTTAACCTCTTTGGCGATCTGCAATACCGCTACGTACGCTACCACGCCTGGGGCACCAACGACAACTACGACTGGTCGACCCTTGAGATGCAGCCCATCTCGATTGATGAGGAGTATCACTTCCTGAATCCCCATATCGGTTTGAGTTACAGCCCCTCGGAGCGCCACAACCTCTACTTCTCGTTCGCCATTGCTCAGAAGGAGCCCACTCGCTCGGACTTTACCGACCGCTACATGTTCTCGGCCGATAAGACGACCCTTCCCACTTCGGAGCTCCTCTACGACTATGAGTTAGGCTACCGTTACACGGCACCGCGCCTGAACCTGGGGGTCAACCTCTACTACCTCTCCTACCGCGATCAGTTGGTGCCGACCGGCATGGTCAACGATGGCGACGATGCACTCAACGTGAATGTCCCCGAAAGCTACCGTTACGGCGTGGAGTTGACGGCTGCCTGGCAGGCGACCAAGTGGCTCACCCTTGGGGCCGATGCCACCCTCTCGCGTAACCGCATCCGCAACTATGTAGACCTCCTCTCCGAGAGCCCCACCTACGGTCAGAACCTCGGCACCAGAGAGATTGCCTACTCCCCGAGTGTGATTGCCGGAGGCTTTATCGACCTCCACGCCAAGGGCTTCTCGGCCGTATTGCGTACCCGCTACGTCTCAAAGCAGTACCTCACCAATAACGAGGTGGAGGCCCTTACGCTCGACAGCTACAACGTTACAAACCTCGATTTGAGCTACACACTCCGCCATGGCCGCGAGGGAGAGGTGCGCTTCGGCGTGACGATCTACAACCTCTACGACCAGTGCTATGCGAGCAACGCTTACGGCTACTCCTACATGTGGGAGGGAGAGCGCTACGACGAGGCCTTCTACTTTCCGCAGGCTCCGCTCCATGTTTTAGCTAACGTAACCTTCAAATTCTAACCTACACTCGACCAACTCATTCGACTATGGAACTTAAATGGATTCTTCAAATCGTGGGTGTGCTTCTCGGGCTCCTGTATCTCTACTTGGAGTACCGGGCCGACATCCGCCTCTGGATCGTGGGACTGATCATGCCTGTTGTTCACGGTTCGCTCTATCTGCAAGCAGGGCTCTATGCCGATAGTGCCATGCAGCTCTACTATATCCTGGCGGGGCTCTATGGTCTGTGGGTTTGGCGACGAGGCGGGAGTGGCCACGGTGTCAAGAACGAAAAAGGCGAAGGGTTGCCCATCAGCCACACACCGGCGGTCGTCTGGATGCAGCTCGGGGTCTTCTACGTGGCGATTCATGCCGCTATCTATGTGCTTCTGACCGCCTTTACGGATAGCAACGTGCCCGGGTGGGACAGCCTCACCACGGCCCTCTGCATCATCGCCTACTGGATGCTCTCGCGTAAGTATGTGGAGCAGTGGCTCGTCTGGCTGCTGCTCGATGCCATCACCGTCGGGCTCTACCTCTACAAGGGAATCCCCCTGACGGCTTGCCTTTATGGGCTCTACACCTGCCTGGCATGGGCCGGTTATCGTCGCTGGTTGCGCCAAATTCCGAAGGCGTAGGGCACCAAAAAAGAAAAATTACGGGCAATCGCTTCACTTTTCGGTGGGGCGATTGCCTCTTTTTTCATAATTATTGCTACCTTTACACGATAAAACAGCGAAAGATGAATTTTTTGGAACTGGTAAAGGCTCGCTACTCGGTGCGCCACTACACCTCCCGCCCCGTTGAGGAGGAGAAGATCGCCTATATCTTGGAGTGCGGACGGTTGGCCCCCTCGGCCTGTAACCGCCAACCTTGGCACCTCTTTGTCGTGCGCGATGGGGCGCAACGGGAGGCTGTTGCGGCATCAGCTGCCCGCTTCGGTTGGTTGCAGGAGGCGCCTCTGCTCTTGGTCGTATGTGTCGACGACAGCGCCGCCTGGGTACGCTCGAAGGATGGCCGCAACCACGCCGATGTGGATGCCGCCATTCTGACCGAACACCTCACCTTGGCCGCCACGGAGCAGGGACTCGGCAGTTGCTGGATCTGTGCCTTCGATCCTGCGTTGTGCAGCGAGGCGCTCTCACTTCGGACTGCGCTGCGTCCCATGGCGATCCTGCCCATCGGCTACCCCGCTTCCGAGGCCGGCCCTAAACTGCGTAAAACCACCGAAGAGATCATCACCGAAATTTAGTCATCCTCTATGAAGAATCTCGACAATATCATTTTAGAGTGGATCGACCGGCTGCTTATGAGCCTGGGTTGCTCGGCCGAGACGGTTGGCCGTTGCGACCGCACCATCATCCTCATCCTGATTATTCTGGTTGCCCTGCTTGTTGATTACTCGATCCGCAACCTGATTCTGCGCCTGATCCGCAAAATCGTGGTCAAGACCAAGGCCTTGTGGGACGATATTCTCTTCAATACCCATGTATTGCGCCGCATGTGCAACATCATCACGCCGGTATTGATCTACGTCTTTCTTCCGATCGCCTTCCCACCCGACGAGAGCACCTCGGAGGGGATTCACCTCTTCCTCTCGAAGGGGGTGGAGATCTGGATGATCATCAACATCCTGCGCTTTATCAACTCCCTGCTCAGGGCCCTCTACGAGCTGGCCGACCACCGCGCCGAGTGGCAGGGGCGCCCCATCAAGGGGTTGATGCAGACCGGACAGGTGATTGCCATGGCCGTAGCCGTTATCCTGATCATCTCGATCCTGATCAACCGCTCGCCGGCCATCCTGCTGACCGGTATCGGAGCCTCGGCAGCCGTCATGATGTTGATCTTCAAGGATAGCATCCTGGGCTTGGTGGCCGGTGTGCAACTTGCCGCCAACAACATGCTCAAGGTGGGGGATTGGATCTCGATGCCCAAGTATGGTGTTGACGGCATGGTCGAGGAGGTAGCCCTCACCATCGTCAAGGTGCGCCAGTGGGACAAAACAATCGCCATGCTTCCCCCCTACCTGCTTATCAGTGAATCCTTCAGCAATTGGGCCGGCATGCGCGAATCGGGCGGCCGCCGCATCAAGCGTTCGCTCAACTTCGATATGACGAGTGTACACTTCACCTCTCCCGAAGAGATCGCCCGTCTGCAAGCCAACGAGGTCATTGCCGAACGCATGCAGCGTATTGCCACGGCCAGTGAAGAGGGCTGCGAACTCACCAACCTCGACCTCTACATGCGCTACATGAACCTCTACCTGACCGAGCACCCGCGCGTACATAGCGATATGACGCTGTTAGTACGTCAGTTGCAGCCCACCCAGTGGGGACTTCCCGTAGAGTTCTACTGCTTCTCGAACAACGTCAACTGGGCTCCCTACGAGAACCTCCAGAGCGAGGTGATCTCCCACGCCACTGCCCTGGCCGGCTGTTTTGGTCTGCGCGTATTCCAGTACCCGCTGAGTCAGGATCTGCCCAAAAACTGAAAATGGATGTTTTTTGAAAAAAAATTACAATAAACCAACCCGAAAGTTCGTTTTATCGTAGCCTGCAAAGGGAGTGTTGCTCCTCGGATTTATCACAGGTAAGGAGATCAGAACGCAGGTTACGCCCCGATTGAAAAACCGAAAAACAAAAAAAATAAACGTAATTTATGAGTGAAGTCATCAACATCAAAGAGCTCAACGAGCGCATCGAGCGCGAGTCGGTCTTTGTGGATACGCTCCGTCGAGAGATGGGCAAAGTCATTGTGGGCCAGAGCCACCTGGTCGACACCCTATTAATTGGTCTGCTCTCCAACGGCCACATCCTCTTGGAGGGTGTTCCCGGTCTGGCCAAAACCTTGGCCATCACCACCTTGGCGAAGGCAGTGGATGCCAACTTCTCACGCATCCAGTTCACGCCCGATCTCTTGCCGGCCGACCTGCTCGGCACGCTCATCTATTCACAGAAGAGCGAGGAGTTTATCGTCAAGAAGGGCCCTATCTTTGCCAACTTCGTTTTGGCCGATGAGATCAACCGTTCGCCGGCGAAGGTGCAGTCGGCCCTTTTAGAGGCGATGCAGGAGCGCCAGGTAACCATCGGTGATGAGACCTTCCCCCTGCCCCAACCCTTCCTGGTACTGGCTACGCAAAACCCCTTGGAGCAGGAGGGTACCTATCCCCTACCCGAGGCCCAGGTCGACCGTTTCATGCTCAAGGCCCGCATCTCCTACCCCAAAAAGCAGGAGGAGCGCGATATTGTCCGCATGAACCTTTCGGGTGCCGGCATGCCCCGGGTAGACAAGGTGATCACCCCCGAGGAGATTGTGAAGGCCCGCAAGGTGGTGGAGGATGTCTATATGGACG
>CAZRJU010000099.1:0-5958 GCA_964600455.1 uncultured Alistipes sp.
ACTTCATCTCCTGACGCTCCTCGGGCTCCAGCGAGCGCTCGTGCGAAATGTGGGTATACTGCTTGTAGATCTCCACAAAGCGCGTGGTCTCATAGAGCAAGGCACGCACGCCCTGCAACTTGGCCTTCATGTTGGAGAGGATCTCCGAGATGGCGGCAAACTTGATGATCGACTTACCGAACTGCTCGCGCTCATGGGCATACTTCAGGGCCTCACGATAGGCGGCCTCGCAGAGACCCGTCGACTGGGCACCGATACCCAGACGGGCGGCATTCATGAGCGACATCACATACTTGATCAGACCCATCTTGCGGTCGCCCACAAGTTGTGCGGGGGCATTCGTAAAGACCAACTCGCAGGTGGGCGAGCCCTTGATACCGAGCTTGTTCTCGATACGGCGTACCTTCACACCGCCGTCGCGCTTGTCGTAGACGAGCATCGAGAGGCCGCGTGCATCGGTCGTACCCTCCTCGGTGCGGGCCAACACGAGCGACACCTCGCCATCACCATTCGTAATAAAGCGCTTCACACCATTCAGCAACCAGGTCTGCTTCTCCTCCGACCAGGTAGCCTTCAACATCACGGCACCCAGATCCGAACCGGCATCGGGCTCGGTGAGATCCATGGCGCAGGTAGCACCGGCCGACACCCAGGGCAGAAACTTCTGCTTGATCTCCTCCGAGGCAAACTCGTTGAGGGTCTCGGCGCAGTCCTGCAAGCCCCAGATATTCTCAAAGCCGGCATCGCCACGGGCCACCATCTCGTTGGCCATCACAAAGCATACGAGCGGGAAGTTCAAGCCGTCATACTTGCGCGGCAGGGTCATGCCGTTAAGACCGGCAGCCGTAATGGCCTCCAGGTTACGCGACGTACCCTGGGCATAGATCACGTGGTCGTTCTCCACGCGGGGGCCCTCATGATCCACGCTCTCGGCATTGGCGGCGATCACGTCGCCACACACCTCACCGGTGATCTCCAGAACACGGCGGTAGTTGTCCATCGCATCTTCAAAGTCGCGCGGAGCCGTGGCATAGGTATCCTTCTCGGCAAAGTTGCGCTCCTTCAACTCCACAATCTTGCGCATCAACGGATGCTGCAGGTGGAATTGCAAATCCTTATTATCTAAAAAGAAATTAGCCATTACTTCGAATTTTGTTTGTAGTACTTAATCATCTTGGGGATAATCTCATTCACGTCACCCGTGATGGCATAGTCGGCAATCTTGTTGATCGGGGCGTTGGGATCGTTGTTGATCGAGATCACCATCGAGGACTGATCCATACCGGCCGTATGCTGAATCTGGCCCGAGATACCGCAGGCGATGTAGAGTTTCGGACGTACCGTGACACCCGTCTGACCGATCTGGCGGGCATGCTCCGTGAAGCCGGCATCCACCGCAGCACGGCTGGCACCCACCTCGGCACCCAGCACATCGGCCAACTCGTGTACCAAGCGGAAGTTCTCCTTCGAGCCCATGCCATAGCCACCGGCCACAATCACCGAAGCACCCTTGATATTGATCTTGCGCTCCTCGATCTGGCGGTCGATGATCTTCACCACCAAGTCGCTATCCTTCAGGTAGCGCTGCCACTCGATAGGCTTCACCTCGCCCTTGGCCGGCACCGGAGCCTCCTCTTTACGCATCACACCCTCGCGCACCGTGGCCATCTGGGGACGGCAGTCGGGGTTGACGATCGTGGCAATGATATTACCACCGAAGGCGGGACGAATCTGGTAGAGCAACTGGTCGTACTCCTTGCCCGTCTTAGCGTCCTTGTGATCGCCAATGACCAACTGCGTACAGTCGGCCGTCAAACCGCTATGCAGGGCCGACGATACACGGGGAGCAAAATCACGTCCCACGGGCGTAGCACCAAAGAGGGCAATCTGGGGCTTCTCCTGCTCGATCAGGCCACACAACACGGCCGTGTGAGGCAGCGTACGGAAGGGGGCAAACTCCTTGTTATCGGCTACCCACACCGTATCGGCACCATACTTGGCCAACTCCGTCTCGATCCCTTGGAGGTTCTCACCCAGCACCACAGCCTCCAGCTTCACGCCCAACGTGGCAGCCAGCTCACGGCCCTTGGTCAACAACTCTAAGCTCACATCGGCAATCTTGCCGCCCTCGAGTTCGATATATACAAATATATTATTCATAGCTACTCTCCCTATTAACCGAGCGTGTGGCTCGCAATCAGTTCAACCATCAGTTCATTGATCTCCTCGTCGCTCGAGCCGAGTACCTTCGCCTCCTTGGCCTGGAAGACCACATTCTCGATCTTCTTCACCTTCGTAGGCGAGCCCGAGAGACCCAGCTGCTCCATATCGGGGTTGATATCGGCTGCCGAGAGCTCCACAATTTGGAGGTAGTCGCGCTCGGCCGTCATGCAGGCGTTGAGCGACTCGGGATCGGCCGCGATCTCCGACTTGGTGAGGGCATACTTATACTGCATCACACGGCGGGCGTTGCGCGGACGGCACTCCTTGGCCGAGGCGTTCACCGTCATCACCATCGGAATCGGGCACTCCACCACCTCAAAGCCATTCTCCAGGCGACGCTTCACCACGATCTTACCCTCGTTCAAGGCCACGATCTCCTCGGCATAGGTTACCTGCGGGAGGTTCAACTTCTCAGCCACCTGGGGGCCTACCTGCGCCGTATCGCCGTCAATGGCCTGACGACCGGCTACAATCAGATCGGGGTTGATCTGCTTGAGGGCGCACGAGAGTGCATAGGAAGTTGCCAGCGTATCGGAACCGGCAAACTCACGGCCCGAGAGCAGATAACCGCCGTCGGCACCGCGGAACATGGCATCACGAATAATATCGGCGGCACGCAGAGGACCCATGGTCAGCACATGAACCGTCGAACCCGGCACCATATCCTTGAGCTGCAAGGCAGCCTCTAAGGCGTTGAGGTCCTCGGGGTTGAAGATGGCGGGCAGCGCAGCACGATTGACCGTACCCTCGGGGGTCATCGCATCCTTTCCCACATTGCGGGTATCGGGTACCTGCTTAGCCAGCACAACGATTTTAAGTTGTTTTTTCATAGTTGGTTATTTTTTATGTTGCACCCCGCAAGGGGCAGCTACGTTTCATGGTTTGGATTTTAGCGCACGATGGTCTCCTCGCGGTCGGGCCCTACCGAGATGATCTTCACGGGCACGCCCGTCTCCTCCTCGATAAACTCCACATAGCGGCGGAAGGCCTCGGGAAACTCCTCATAGCAGCGCACACCGCGGATGTCGCTCTTCCAGCCCTTGAACTCGCGGTAGACGGGATTAATCTCCACCCCCTCGACCGAGAAGGGGAACTCGGTGGTCTGGCGACCGCCGATCTCATAGGCCACCGCCACCTTGATCGTATCAAAGTCGTTCATCACGTCGGACTTCATCATGATCAGCTGCGTTACCCCGTTGATCATGATCGAGTACTTCAGGGCCACCAGGTCGAGCCATCCGCAACGACGCTCACGCCCCGTGACGGCACCGTACTCATGGCCGATATCGCGCAACTGCGCACCCGTCTGATCGAAGAGCTCGGTGGGGAAGGGGCCGCTACCCACACGCGTACAGTAGGCCTTGAAGATACCGTAGACCTCCCCGATGCGGTTGGGAGCCACACCCAGACCGGTGCAGGCACCCGCGCAGACCGTATTCGACGAGGTAACGAAGGGATAGGAGCCGAAGTCGATATCCAGTAGCGTACCCTGTGCCCCCTCGGCCAATACGGACTTATCCTCCTTGAGCAGACGGTTCACCTCGTGCTCGGAGTCGATGATGCGGAATTCACGCAGGTAGTTAAGCGAATCGAGCCACTGCGACTCCAGCTCGGCCACATCGTAATCATAGCCCATCGAGTGGAGAATATTCTCGTGGCGATGTTTGGCCTTGAGGTAGATCGACTGGAAGTCGGGCGAGAGAATATCCCCCACGCGCACCCCGTTGCGGCTCACCTTGTCGGTATAGGTCGGGCCGATACCCTTACCCGTCGTACCGATCTTGGCACTCCCCTTGGCAGCCTCGTAGGCGGCATCCAGAATACGGTGCGTCGGCAGAATCAGGTGAGCCTTCTTCGAGATATAGAGTCGCTTAGTCAGGTCGTGACCACTGGCTGCCAAGGCGCGAGCCTCCTCCCTGAAGAGGATCGGATCGAGCACCACGCCGTTGCCGATGATATTGACCTTACCTCCCTGGAAGATACCCGAAGGAATCGAGCGCAACACATATTTCTCGCCATTAAACTCCAACGTATGACCGGCATTGGGTCCGCCCTGGAAACGGGCTACCACCTGGTAGTTCGGGGTCAAGACATCCACCACCTTACCTTTACCCTCGTCACCCCATTGCAGGCCGAGGATCACATCCACTTTTTTCATCTTTGAGTTTTTCGCGTTAGATCAAATTTGGTTGTTTTGATTCGGTATAAACAAATTTGCTCCAAAGATACAAAAAAATTGGTAATATACACCACGAAAGGGAGTTATTTTTTTTGTTTTTGCCGCAGGGTGCGATAAACCGGGAATCCCGGGAGTTCTGAGAATTCCGGGATTACCCGAAACACATCACCCTTAAGTAAAGGCCCAATTTTGAATTTTGAATCTTGAATTTCATTCCCCGGTATTCCCTGTCCACTCCCTCGGCACTACCCCCCCCCGCGGGGAAACAAGAGTATTAAAACCGAATAACGGTAGCACTACCCGGATAGAGCCTGTCAACGCGCTGATATTCGCTCAGGTAGAGGGTTTGCAGACGGGGATTGTTCGAGCAGTCGAGCAGGAGCATCGAACGCGAGCAAGAGGAGGCGTCGACGAGCTCCAGGTCATTATAGGAGCAATCGAGCGTATGGATGGAGCCGTTGTTGCTCAGGTCGAGTTGAGGGAGCTGATTATGCGAACAATCGAAGGTGTGGAGCAGCCGCAGATCGTCGATCTGTACGATGGTGAGGAGGTTGTGGGAGCAGTCGAGTTGCTCCAGCCACTCGTTGTGGGTCAGATCGAGGGTTACAAGGGCATTTTGCGAGCAGTTCAGTTCGCGCAACTTGACAAAATGCTCAATACCATAGAGGGAGGTGATACCGCGACCCGAGCAGTCGATATCGAGGACATGCTTGGCCTCATAGATCGAGAAACGTCCGTCGGCGTTCAGGTCGTAGGCCTCCACGCAATAGGCCTCGAAGGCTGGATCGGCGAAGGTGATATAGGTATGGCGATCCGACTCCTCGCGCTCATCCTCAGTCATGCCGCAAGCGGCCAAGCCTACCGAAAGCGCTATAAAGAGCAGTGATCGCCAACAAGGTTTCATCGGAAGCAACAGGATGAGGCTACATGTCGTCCTCGGGATCCTCCTGCACGGAGCTATCCTCCTGCAACTCATCGGCTCCCTTCAGGTCGTCGTCGTAATAGTCCTTGTCATCATCCTCATCCACCGCATCGTCAATCTTCACGTCAATCTTGACCAAATAGGCAATCTCCTCGGTCTCGAAGGGTACAGCATAGAAGAAGTCGCCATTGGGCTTCTCGATACGGATCATAGCCTCCTGAAAACCGAGCGGATAGAGGGCCTTAACAGCCTCCTGCAACTCCACAGGGAGGTTATGAATACTGGCTACAAGTCGTTTTTTGTTAGATATAGGTGCTACCATAAAGTCTCTGAAATTTTCTGCAAGTATACACAAAATTCGTTATTGTGGCAAATCTTCGATTTTTTTTTGCATTTTTTTTGTTTTCGCATCCGAATTGTGCAAAGTTTGCGTATCTTTACACGAGATTATACCCATTCAACCGGACAATGAACCCTATCCAACATAGAATCGAAGAGTTACGCCGTGAGCTCCACCGCCACAACCACCTCTACTACGTCGAGAACGCCCCCGAGATCTCGGATCGGGAGTTCGACCTAAGGTTGCGCGAGTTACAGGATCTGGAGCAGGCACATCCCGAATACCACGACCCCA
>CAZRJU010000100.1:0-5953 GCA_964600455.1 uncultured Alistipes sp.
GTAATCAATATTTTTATGCCCACAGCAAGTGCATTTCTTTAATCAAAAGGGGGTACTCTCGCGCATGGAGCATGCCGGAGCTCTGAGCCGCAGGGAGTACGACTCGATCTCGGCCCTCCCGATCACGCTCAACTACAAGCCCATCTCCCACAACGAGGGACAGGCCACCTACTTCCGCGAGATGCTGCGCTTGGTGATGAATGCCAACCGCCCCACACGCCGCCAGTTCTACAACGAGTGGGACTACTTGGAGGCCTGCCGCGAGTATGACGAAAACCCGCTCTACGGTTGGTGCAAGAAGAACACCAAGGCCGACGGCACACCCTACAACATCTACCGCGACGGTCTGAAGATCTACACGACCATCAACTCACGCATGCAGCAGTATGCCGAGGCGGCCGTGCAACGTCAGATGGAGGAGGTGATTCAGCCCCAGATGGATCGGCAGTACCGTGCGACACGTGTCCTCTTCCAGGATACCGAGCCCGAGGATCGGGAGCGTATCATGCGCCAGGCCATCCGCTACTCGGATCGCTACCGCGAGATGAAGGAGGCGGGAGTATCCAACAGCGAGATCCAGGCCTCGTTCGATCGCCCCTGCTCGATGAAGGTCTTTACCTACAAGGGGGAGCGTGATACGGTGATGACCCCACGCGATTCGATCCTCCACCACAAGCGCATCATGCGCGCCTCGTTTGTGGCCATCGAGCCCCAGACGGGTTTTGTGAAGGCCTATGTGGGAGGCCCCAACTTCCGCTACTTCAAATACGACATGGCCAAGCAGGGCAAGCGCCAGATCGGCTCCACGATCAAACCCTTTATCTACACCTTTGCGGTCGATCACCTCGGCATGACCCCCTGCACCCCGGTTCCCAACCTGCCGGTTACGATCGAGACGGTGGGGGGTGTGGCCTGGACACCCAAGGAGGCCGGCAAGGTGGATCAACTCGGAGAGTTGCACCCCCTCTACTGGGGTTTGGCCCTGAGCCGCAACAACTACTCGGCCTGGATCATGAAACAGGCCAAACAACCCGAGGCGGTGGCCGACTTTATCCACAACATGGGCATCCGCAGCTTCATCGACCCCGTACCGGCGCTTTGTGTCGGCACCTCCGAGTCTAATGTCTACGAAATGGTTTCGGCCTTCTCGACCTTTGCCAACGAGGGCGTTCACAACGACCCGATCTTTGTAACACGCATCGAGGACAGGCAGGGCAACCTGATCGCCTCGTTCATCCCCCAATCGCAGGATGCCATCAGCGAAGAGACTGCCTACACCATGTTGCAGATGCTCAAGAAGGTGGTTACCAACGGTACAGCCTCGCGTCTGCGCTATGCCTACGGCATGGAGGGTGTGGAGTTGGGCGGCAAGACCGGCACCTCGCAGAAAAACCGCGATGCCTGGTTTATGTGCATCGCGCCGAAATTGGCCATGGGAGCCTGGGTCGGAGGCGAGGATCAGGCCGTACACCTTACGACACGCGGCGAGGGTGGCGTGGTGGCCCTCCCCATCGTAGGCGACTTCCTGCAACGTGTCCACAACGACAGTTCGCTCGGCATTACCCGCCTGGATCTCTTCCCGCGCCCGATCGGAGCCCCCACCTTCGACTGCAACCAGGAGAGCGAAGAGAGCTATCAGCCGAGCAACGAGGCCGAAGACGAATTTTTTGATTAAACCGCATTTTCCGTAACACCTTATAACACGCTTAAGAAGATGAAAATTGCCATTGTTGGTGCCAGCGGCGCCGTAGGTCAGGAGTTCCTCCGCATCCTGGAGGAGCACACGCAGTTCCCGATTGACGAGCTCTTGCTCTTTGGTTCGGAGCGCAGTGCCGGAACAAAATATACCTTCCGAGGGAAGGAGCACACCGTCAAACTTCTGCAACACAACGACGACTTCCAAGGAGTAGATATTGCCCTCGTATCGGCCGGTGGCAGCACCTCGAAAGAGTTTGCCTCCACCATTACGAAGCACGGTACGCTGATGATCGACAACTCCTCGGCCTTCCGCATGGAGGAGGATGTGCCCTTGGTGGTACCCGAGGTGAATGCCAAGGATGCCCTCAACGCCCCGCGCCGCATCATCGCCAACCCCAACTGCACGACTATCCAGATGGTCGTCGCCCTGAAGGCGATCGAGAAAATCTCCCACATCCGCCGCGTACACGTCTCGACCTACCAGTCGGCCAGTGGCGCGGGAGCCCAGGCCATGGCCGAGCTGCAGGAGCAGCATACCCAACTCTGCCGCGGCGAGGAGCCCACGGTGGAGAAGTTCGCCTATCAGCTCGCCTACAACGTCATCCCCCACATCGACCAGTTTACCGACAACGGCTACACGAAGGAGGAGATGAAGATGTTTAACGAGACTCGCAAGATCATGCACAGCGATGTGAAGGTGTCGGCCACCTGCGTACGTGTACCCGTCATGCGCGCCCACTCCGAGAGTATCTGGGTGGAGACCGAGCGTCCGATCTCGGTAGAGGAGGCCCGTCAGGCCTTTGCTTCGGCCGAAGGAGTTGTCCTGATGGACGAGCCCGAGAAGAAGAGCTATCCGATGCCACTCTTCGTCGCCCACAAGGAGCCTACCTACGTGGGGCGCATCCGCAAGGATCTTTGCGACGAGCACGGCCTCACCTTCTGGTGCGTAGCCGACCAGATCAAGAAGGGTGCCGCCCTGAATGCCGTGCAGATTGCCGAGTGGTTGATCAAGCAGGGTCGCTAATTTCGCCCGAGACCCATGATCGAAGCGCACACCATAGAGAGCCGTGCCGACTTTGAAGCAGCAGCCCTGGAGCTATTTCGGTTTCAGAGTAAGCGGTGTGCCCCCTACCGGGAGTGGCTGCAGGCGATCGACTTCGATCCCGCAAGCGTAAAACGATCCACAGAGATCCCGATGTTGCCGATCGAGCTCTTCAAATACCGCGAAGTCTACTGCGGAGAGGGGGCTCCCGAGCAGGTATTTACCTCGTCGAGTACCACCGGCAAGGGCCTTTCGCGCCACGCCATGGCCTCGCTCGAGCACTATGAGCGGATCTTCACCCGAGCCTTTGAACACTTCTACGGCCCGGCCGAGCGATGGAGCCTCTACGCACTCTTACCCAACTACCTGGAGCGTGAGGGTTCGTCACTGGTCTACATGGTCGATCGCCTGATCAAGCGCTGTGGTTCGGGGGGCTTCTACCTCTACAACCACAAGGCGCTACTCGAGACAATGGCCCGCGACCCCAAACCCAAGATCCTGCTTGGCGTAAGCTACGCCCTCTGGGAGTTGGCCGAGAAGCACCCCACCCCCCTCAAGGAGACGATTGTCATGGAGACGGGCGGCATGAAGGGGCGCCGTAAGGAGATCGCCAAGGAGGAGCTGCACCGGATCCTTTGTGAGGCCTTCGAGGTGGAGCATATCCACTCGGAGTATGGCATGGCCGAACTCACCTCACAAGCCTATTCGCAGGGTGAGAACCGCTTTCACTGCCCCCCGTGGATGGAGGTGCGGGTACGCGACATCAACGCCCCCGAGCGCCTGCTCGGCTACGGCGTTCGAGGCGGCATCGACCTCATCGACTTAGGCAATAGCTCCTCCTGTGCTTTTCTCCAGACGGCCGATGTGGGTGTCTCTTTTCCCGATGGGAGTTTTACGATCGAAGGACGTATTGCCCACAGCGATATACGAGGATGTAACTTATTGGTACAGTAGCAGATGATAGGAGAGATCGACTTTGTGATTTTGTGGGTGGATGGTCATGATCCCCATTGGCAGGAGGCCTTCCTACAAGCGCGCCAAAGAGCCGGCCGAGACAGCGATGCCTCCGTAATCCGCTACCGCGATTGGGAGTTGTTGCACTACTGGTTTCGTGGTGTGGAGCGCTTCGCTCCCTGGGTAAGACGTATCCACCTGATCACCTGGGGGCACCTCCCCAAGTGGCTCAATCGGGAGCACCCCAAGCTCCACATTGTACGCCACGAGGAGTTTATTCCGTCGTGCTACCTGCCTACCTTCAACTCCAACACCATCGAGCTGAACCTCCACCGCATCGAGGGATTGGCCGAACGCTTCGTTCTCTTCAACGACGACACCTTTCTCACGGCCCCCTGTCCTGCTCGGGAGTTCTTCTCCAAGGAGGGGCTTCCGCGCGACATGGCACGCCTGAGTTTGGTACAAGCCTCCTCGGTGGGCCATACGATCTACAACAACCTGGCGCTGATCAACGCCCGGCATCCGCGCAGCCGGCTCACCCGCCACTTAGGCAAGTGGCTGCACCCCACCTACGGAGTCGGCAACCTGCTCAAGAGCCTGAGCCTGCTCCCCTGGAGTTTCTTCCCGGGTTTTTTGGATCACCACCTCCCTCAACCCTACCTCAAGGGCCACTTCTCCCGTGCCTGGGAGGTGTGGGGCGAAGCGCTCGACCGTGCCTGCCACAACTCGTTGCGTGAGCTCTCCGACCTCTCGCACTGGCTTATCCGCTACGACATGCTCTGCCGAGGCGAGTTCTCACCGCGCAACTTCCGTGACAGCCGCCTGATGAACATCACCGAGGAGCAACTCTGCACGATCTGCCACGCCGTGGAGAGTGGGCGTTATCGCCTCCTCTGCCTCAACGACAGCGACCTTGCAGGCGACTTCTCGGCTGCCAAGGAGCGCCTTAAAGCGGCCTTCCAAACCCTGCTACCCCACCCTTGCACGTATGAAAGCTGAAGAGATCACCGTCATCATTCCGCTCTATAACAAGGAGCGAGAGATCGAACAAACACTCCGTTCGGTGCTCCGACAGAGCGCTCTTCCCCACTCGATTATCGTGGTAGACGATGGCTCGACCGACCACTCGGCGGCCCGTATCGAGGCCCTTCAGCACCCGCTTATCCGCCTCATCCGTCAAGAGAACCGCGGGGTCAGCGCTGCCCGTAACCGCGCCATCCGGGAGGCCCAAACCCCCTGGGTTGCCCTGCTCGACGGCGACGATCGGTGGGAGCCCCACTACCTCGAACGTATCTGTGCACTTGAGGCAAGCTACCCCGATGCCGTCGCCTATGCCACCGCCTTCTGGGTGGAGAACTGTGGGGAGCTTACGGCCGCCAATACCCCCGACCAAGAGGGCTACGTCAACCTCTTTGAGGAGGCCTTAAAGCACTACGTACTGATTCCCTCGACCACCACCCTGCTTCGGGATCGGGTGCTTACCTTGGGCGGATTCCCCGAAGGAATGCGCATGGGCGAGGATCAATACCTCTGGACGCTGCTGGGCCGTAGCGGCAAGATCGCCTTCACGCCACACCGTGAGGCTATCTATACCCGCTCGGCCTCCAACCGCTCGGCCACGCTCTGGCAACCGGAGGAGTGCGCCACCTCGCTCGAGGCCCTCTACGACCCCGCAGCCGAGGATTCGAGCAATGAATATGTCGCCCGTATCGCCTTGGGTAAGGGGCTCCTGGTGAGTGCTCGCGGAGGGGAGAAGGCTGCAGCCCACACACTGCACACCTTCCGCCACACCCGCCGCAACCGCTTTGCCTGGTGGAAACTGCGCCTGCTCAATGCTCTCCCCCACAGCTGGCGCCAACCCATTCTTCAGGGCTACAACCGCTTGGCCTGGGCCCTGCTGCGTCGTGGGCTCTGATCCTTAGGGAGTATTCTGTTTGGCAGATCCGAACTTTTTTCGTATATTGCACCCAACAGTAACCCCTTAACATCTAACTTTCATGAAAAAAGTGCTTCTTATGTTGAGCCTCGGATGGTGCTTTATGCTCCTCTGCGGCATGAACCACACCCTTTTCGCCCATGAGGGCACACTGCCTGAGATGCAGACCAAGGAGGTACCCGCCTCCTTCGGCAAGGGTTCCCTCACCGAATTTCATCAATGGGTAGCCGGCAACCTGAAGTACCCGCAGGAGGCTGTACAGCAGGGTATCCAGGGACGTGTGATTGTCTCATTCCTCGTTGACAAAGAGGGCAAAGTAGTCA
>CAZRJU010000101.1:0-5833 GCA_964600455.1 uncultured Alistipes sp.
ACTCCTACTTCAACCCCTACGATTCGGCTTACGACGCCTTCATCAACTATATGAACGTGCTGTCGGACTTCCAGATCGAGGTGGAGAAGGCCCTGGAGGCCAAGAAGAAGCGCAAGTAATTTTGCTTCCCCACACAATCGAAAGAGGTGTCCCGAAAGCGGGATGCCTCTTTTGTTGTACCGGGGCCAACGGAATGGAAAAAAAGTTGTACATTTGCCGAAGAAACACAAATCAAGAGAAGATGGCAAAGAAGAGTGATTTGAGCTATGCCGAGGCGATGGCCGAGATCGAGCGCACGTTGCAGAGTTTCCGTAGCGAGGAGCTCTCGGTGGATGAGCTGGCCGAGAAGGTGAAACGCACCTCGGCGTTGATTGCCGAGTGCCGTGCCCGCCTGAAAAAGGCCGAAGAGGAGATTGCCCATATTTTGGAGGAGTAAGCCATGAAGCGTCTGATCAAATGGGCCTTGGGCCACCTGCCGCGTCCGCTGATGCAGCGCCTGGCCGATTGGCTGATCCCGTTTTGGGGGCTCTTTCTGCGTGGCGGGAGGTTTACCTGCCCGATTTGTGGTCGGCGTTTTCGCCACCTGCTCCCTTATGGCTATGTGGAGCAGCGCGATAACGCCCTCTGCCCCTCCTGCCTCTCCTTGGAACGCCACCGTCTGCTCTGGCTTTGGCTCAAGCGCGAGAGTGACTTCATGCAGCGCCTGCCTCGTCTGTTGCACATCGCCCCCGAAGTCTGCCTGATGCGCCACTTCAAACCCCTCTATAAGGGGGTTTCGGAGCGCTATGTAACGGCCGACCTGGAGTCGCCCCTTGCCCGGATGCACTTCGATGTGGAGCAGATTCCGCTTCCTGACGGGAGTTTCGACGTGGTGATCTGTAACCACCTGTTGGAGCATGTGGCTGATGATGAGCGGGCCCTGCGCGAGTTGTACCGCATCCTCACTCCCGGCGGATGGGGGGTGCTGCTTGCTCCGATCGACTATGGGCGGGCCACCACCTACGAGGATGACTCGATCACCGACCCCAAGGAGCGTGAGCGCCTCTTCGGGCAGTACGACCACCGCCGTCTCTATGGGCGCGACTATGTGGAGCGCCTGCGTCGAGGGGGCTTCGAGGCCGAGGAGATCGACTATGCCGCCATGCTGACCGATGAGGAGCGCGAACGCTATGCCCTCTCCACCGATCGCCTCTATATCGTGCGTAAGGGGGCCTAATGCAGGAAAAAGACGATTGCCGCAAAATGGCAGGCGACAGCCACGTTAATCAACAGGTGCCATACCATGTGGTGGTAACGAAACCCTTTGCGGGCATAGAACCAGGCTCCGAGCGTATAGCAGACGCCACCGGCCGCGATCAAGACTAAAAGCGGCAGCGAGGCATTGCGCAGAAAGAGCGGAAAGAAGAAGAGCACGGTCCAACCCATGATCAGGTAGATGGTCAGGCTGATGGCCGGTATCGAGCGCCGCGAGAGCGACTTGTAGAAGATTCCGAAGAGCACCATGGCCCATTGCAGGGCGACAATCAGCCACCCCTGCCAACCGCCAATGACCGAGAGGGCGATCGGGGTGTAGCTCCCGGCAATGGCCACATAGATAAAGATATGGTCTAAAATGTGGAAGATCTCCTTGTGGCGCGACGAGGGGTGCATCGAGTGGTAGAGGGTCGATCCGAGAAACATCAAGAAGATCGAGATCACAAAGACCGAGACTCCAAAGGCCGAAAGCAGGGGATGTGTCCCGCCGTGCAGATAGGCCCATAGTGAGGAGAAGGGGAGGGCCAAGAGGGCCAAAGCGGCCATTACTCCGTGGGTTATGGTGTTGGCTACCTCCTCCCCGAAAGTGGGGATGTAGCTCTTTTTTGGGGGTCTTTGCTCTTTCATCGCCATTTGAAGGATTGGTTGGGACAAAGTTAGGAATTTTTTAAGAATTTTCATTATCTTTACAACCCCACTTTGGGGTGTGAAGTAGCTTTTTATAACCATGTTGACTGCAAGATATAACGGCTTTAGGGAGTTGGTGGCCGCCAACTTCTCCGAAACAACCCGGCGCCTGAGTGATGAGGCTCTGGGCTATATGCTCCTCAATCTGGAGGGGCGCACGCGCTACGACGGCACTCCGCTTGCCGACCACAGCGTGGCTGTGGCCCGCATCGTCATTACCGAGATAGGACTGGGCCGTAACTCCACGGTGGCTTCGCTGCTGCACGATGTGGTGCGCATTGCCCATAAGGAGTTGCCCGGCGAGGAGTTCTTGGGGCGGATGGCCGAGTTGCGCGAAAAGTTTGGCGACGAGGTGGTTGGTATTACCCTGGCCCTGAGCAACATATCACAACTGCGGGTCAAGACCTCGAAGGAGCAGGCCTCCGACTTCCGTGACCTGATTGTTGCCTATTCGGAGGATCCGCGTGTGATCCTGATCAAACTGGCCGATCGCTTGGAGGTGATGCGTTCACTCGATATTTTTCCTCCCCAGAAGCACCGCAAAAAGAGTTGGGAGAGCCTCAATCTCTATGCCCAGATCGCCCATAAACTGGGCCTCTACAACATCAAGAGCGAGTTGGAGGATCTGGCCCTGAAATACCTCGAACCCCGCGACTATGAGCACATCTGCCGGAAGCTCCGCGAGAGTGAGGATGAGCGTCTGAACTTTATCGAGCGTTTCCTGCTGCCGATTCGTGAGCGCATGGATCGCCAGGGAATCCGCTACCACATCAAGAGCCGCACCAAGTCGGTCTTCTCCATCTGGTCGAAGATGCGTAAGCAGAAGGTTCCCTTTGAGGGGGTCTACGACATCTTTGCCCTGCGCGTCATCATCGACTGCCCGCCCGAGGAGGAGAAGCGCCTCTGCTGGACGGTCTATTCGATCGTGAGTGACTGCTACCTGCCCAATCCCGAGCGTATGCGCGACTGGATCTCGATCCCGAAATCCAACGGCTACGAGTCGCTCCACACCACCGTATCGGCCGGTGAGGGGCGTTGGGTGGAGGTGCAGATCCGCAGCGAGCGCATGGATTGTGTGGCCGAGCGCGGTATTGCCGCCCACTGGCGCTATAAGGGGGTGAATCAGGGGGCCCAGACCAGCGAAATGTGGCTCAGCCGCCTGCGTGAACTGCTCGAGGAGCAGAGCCACTCGCTCAGTGAGCGCTTCGATCAGAAGCCCGTCTCGCACGAGATCTTCGCCTTTACACCCAATGGCGATATTCGCAAACTGCCCGAGGGGGCCACACTGCTCGACTTCGCCTTCGATATCCACACCAACCTCGGAGCCACCTGCTCGGGAGGCCGAATCAACGGCCGCGCCGTCTCGATCCGTGAGGTGCTGCATAATGGCGATATTGTCGAGATCCTGACCCAGAAAAACCAGACCCCGAAGGCCGACTGGCTCAACAGCGTGGTAACCTCCAAGGCCCGTTCGCGCATCAAAGCTTTCCTGCGTGAGGAGCAGGCCAAGAATGCCCGTATCGGCCGCGAGGAGCTCGAACGTAAGATCAAAAATTGGAAGATCGAGAAGCCGATTGACGAGGCGGTGGCCTACCTTTGCAAGCACTTCAAACTGCGTACCGGCTTGGAGCTCTATGCCCTGATCGCCACCCAGAAGATCGAGATCGGCTCGCTCAAGGAGATCCTCAACTACTGGATCTCGGGGGCTGCCGACGAGGCCCGCCGTCAGGCCGCTGCCGAGCAGGAGGCCGAGAAGATGCGGGCCGCCGAGCGTCGGGAATCTGCTCCGAGCCGTAGTGATGCCTTAGTGATCGACGAGGCGATCAACAAGATCGAATACAAATTGGCCAAGTGCTGCAACCCCATCTCGGGCGACGAGATCTTTGGCTTTATCACGGTTGGTACGGGAGTTACGATCCACCGTACGGATTGTCCCAATGCCCGCCGTCTGCGCGAGAACTACCCCTACCGTGTCATCGAGGCACGCTGGCGGGCCAATGCCGATGGGGCCTTCCGTGTGCAGGTGGCCCTGACGGTGAAGGATGAGCCCGGTATTGCCAATCAGATTACGGAGGTGGTCAGCCGTGAACTGCGCCTGAATATCCGTTCGCTGAGCCTCGCATCGCGTGGCGACGGCACGGCCCAGGGGTCGATCAGTGTTGAGGTTCCCTCGGTCGGAGTGGTCGATATGCTGATTCACTCGATCCTGCGGGTTAAGGGGGTGCTGCGTGCCTACCGTGCTTAAACGGATCTTCATAATCCGAATCATGCGACGAAGCGTTGGTCTGTCGCCCCTTTGCGGGGTGTTGCTACTGCTCTTCCTGGGGCTCGCCACGGGCCTCAGGGCGCAGTCGTCGTTTGGGGTGGCCTACTATGATGTAGGGGGCCTCTACGACACCATCCCCTCGCCCTTCTACCCCGACCCCTACACCCCTTCGGGTGAGCGACGTTGGAGCAGCGAACGCTATGAGGCTGCCGTGGAGCGCTTTGCTGCGATGATCGACTCCCTTTCGATGCCCCTTGTCGGGCTCTTCGGGGTGGAGAACGAAGAGGTAGCCATCGACCTTGTCCGCCACAGCCGGGGCGACTACGCCTGGGTACATGAGATCCAAAACCGCCGCGACGGACGCGACTTCCTGCTCCTCTACCAAGGTGATCGTTTCTCGGTTCGGAGGGTCGATTGCGGCTCGGGTTGGATGAGCGTGGAGGGGGTGATGGACGGTAACCCTCTGACCCTTTTGCTCACCTACCGTTCGCGCTATCTGGACGAGACGATCGAAGAGCTCCTGCAGCAGGGGGCCTCGCCGCTGATTGTGATGGGTGAGGGCTCTCCCTCGCCACACCACGGGTTGCGTGAGGGGTTGGCCGAGGCTCATCGCTCGGGACGCGGGAATCGTTTTCGACGGGGGATGTGGTGCGTGGGCGACAACTTCTGGATGAGTCCCTCGTTGGAGCCCGCCGAAGGAGATATATTCATCCGCCACTGGCTCCTCGATCGCTCCAATCAAAAGCCGCTTCCGCTCTATGAATGGGGTACTTACTGCGGCGGATATGGGGTAAAACTGCCTGTTTTTATCTATTTGCGCAGCAGCATATTGGAAAATTGAGAAAAAAAACCTATCTTTGTAACCCTTATGGGGGAGTATTTCCTCCAAAAAGTAGAAAACACATAAACATAATTCATAAAACCTAATAGACTATGGCAGATGTAAAACGCGTCTACACCTTCGGTAACAAGGAGGCCGAGGGTAATGGCAAAATGCGTGAGTTGCTGGGTGGTAAGGGTGCTAACCTGGCCGAGATGAACCTGATCGGCATTCCCGTTCCTCCCGGATTCACCATCACGACCGAGGTTTGCTCGGAGTACTACAAGCAGGGTAAGGAGGCAGTGATCGAGATGCTGAAACCCGAGGTGGAGAAGGCTATCAAGAACATTGAGAACCTCACCGGCCGCAAGTTTGGCGACAAGGAGCTTCCCTTGCTCGTATCGGTTCGTTCGGGTGCTCGTGCTTCGATGCCCGGTATGATGGATACGATCCTCAACCTGGGTATGAATGATGAGGCTGTTGAGGCCGTGTCGAAACTCTCGGGTAACCCCCGTTTCGCTTGGGACTCCTACCGTCGTTTCGTACAGATGTATGGCGACGTGGTGTTGGGCATGAAGCCCGTATCGAAGGAGGATCAGGATCCCTTCGAGGTGATTATCGAGGAGCAGAAGGAGAAGCGTGGCGTGAAGATGGATACTGACCTTACGGTTGAGGATCTCAAGGAGCTCGTTGCCAACTTCAAGGCTGCCGTGAAGGAGCAGACCGGTAAGGACTTTCCCTCTTGCCCCTGGGAGCAGCTCTGGGGAGCCGTATGCGCCGTGTTCGGTTCGTGGATGAACGAGCGT
>CAZRJU010000102.1:0-5695 GCA_964600455.1 uncultured Alistipes sp.
AACCCCACCGCGTGAAGTACCGCAAATTAACCGAAAATCAATAACCATTTACCATAAAAGCTCCTATGGCTCAAAAACCTTCGATTCCAAAGGGTACGCGCGACTTCTCCCCGCTGGAGATGATGCGCCGCCAGTATATCTTTGATACCGTACGTTCGGTCTTCCGCACCTTCGGCTACGCCCCCTTAGAGACCCCTTCGATGGAGAATCTCTCGACCCTGATGGGCAAGTATGGCGAGGAGGGCGATAAGCTCCTCTTCAAGATCCTCAACTCGGGTGACTATGCCGGTACGCTCTCCGAGAGCGAGATACGTCAGGCCTCGAAGATCTGCGAAAAGGGATTGCGTTATGACCTCACGGTTCCCTTTGCTCGCTATGTGGTGCAGCACCAAGGCGAGATCGCCTTCCCCTTCAAACGCTTCCAGATTCAGCCCGTGTGGCGTGCCGATCGTCCCCAAAAGGGGCGCTACCGCGAGTTCTACCAGTGTGATGTCGATGTGATCGGCACCCGTTCGTTGCTCTGTGAGGTGGAATTGGTGCAGATCGTTGAGCAGGTCTTCCGCCGTCTGGGGATCTCCGTGACGCTCAAGATGAATAACCGCAAGATCCTCTATGGTATTGCCGAGACCATTGGTCATGCCGATAAGATGATCGACATCACGGTAGCGATCGACAAGTTGGAGAAGATCGGTATCGACAACGTGAAGGCCGAACTCGTGGAGCGCGGCATTGATGCCGAGGCTTTGGCTCTCTTACAACCCATTCTGGAGCTCTCGGGTAGCAACCGCGAGAAACTTGCCCGTCTGGAGCAGGTGCTTGCCTCTTCGGAGACCGGCTTGAAGGGTGTGGAGGAGATGCGCACGATCTTTGGCTTGGTGGAGGAGCTCGGTTGTGATTTGAAGATCGAACTCGACCTCTCACTGGCCCGTGGACTGAACTACTACACGGGAGCCATCTTCGAGGTAAAGGCCAACGACTACCCCATCGGCTCGATCTCGGGTGGTGGTCGCTACGACGACCTCACGGGTATCTTCGGTTTGCCCAACACCTCGGGCGTCGGTATTTCGTTCGGCGCCGACCGTATTTACGATGTGCTGACGGGCCTCAACCTCTTCCCCGAGGAGGTGAACAGTACCACCGATGTCCTCTTCCTGAATTTTGGTGGAAAGGAGCAGCTTGCATCGTTGCGCCTGCTCAAAGAGGTACGCGACCGTGGTCGTGTCTCCTCGGAGATCTACCCCGAGCCTGCCAAGATGAAGAAGCAGATGGAGTATGCCAACCGCCGCGGGATCCCTACGGTGATCATCATCGGAGAGCAGGAGCTTCAGGAGCAGGTGGCTACGGTGAAGGATATGACCTCGGGCAAGCAGTCGAAGGTGGATTTCCTGAACCTCGCCCTTTACTTGGGATAAGCGCTATAAAACGCTATGCGAAAGTTAATTGCGCTGCTTTGTACGTTTCTTCTTGTGGGAGGCGTATCGGCTCAGGAACCTGAGACCGAGGCGATTCGGCAGTTGCAGAAACTCAATCGCGTCTATCGTAATTTGAATGGCCTCTATGTCGATTCGGTGAATATGGCTCCACTGGTCGAGGAGGCCATTCGTGCTATGCTCGATAAGCTGGATCCCCACTCGGCCTACCTGACTGCCGAGGAGATGGCCCGCGAAAAGGCCTCCATGGCCGGGGAGTTTAGCGGTGTGGGGGTGGAGATTCGGCGCGTGATGGATACGCTCCGTGTGATGAATACGATTCGGGGCGGTGGTGCCGAGGCGGCCGGTGTGGAGCCCGGCGATCGCATCCTGAAAATCGACACCCTGTCGGCCGTGGGGATGGAGCAGGAGTTGCTGATCAGGCAGCTGCGAGGCAAGAAGGGCTCTTCGGTGGAGCTGACCCTCTGGCGCCCTTCGCTCGGCGGCATGATTACCTGTCGCGTGGTGCGCTCTACCCTGCCTTTGCGGGCTGTAAAGGCGGCCTATCTGCTGGCTCCGGGGCGGGGATATATTGCCGTGGATCGCTTCGGGCGTACCACCATGCAGGAGTTTCGGGCCGCCTATGAGGCTTTGGGGCCGCTGAAGGAACTGGTGCTCGACCTGCAAGGCAACGGCGGAGGTTTGTTGCAACAGGCAACCGAAATGGCCGCTTTCTTCCTCAAACGAGGTGATCTGATCGTCTCCACAGAGGGTTACCACACGGGGAAACGCCGTACCGAGGCCTCTTCGTCGGGGCCTTACCGCAAGGGGCGACTGGTCGTGCTGGTGGATGAGAGTTCGGCCTCGGGAAGCGAGGTGGTGGCCGGAGCTTTGCAGGATTGGGATCGTGCCATCCTGATAGGTCGCCCCACCTATGGCAAGGGGTTGGTACAGCGCCAGGTGATACTGCCTGATGAATCGGCCGTGCGGATCACCATTGCCCGCTACCACACCCCCTCGGGTCGCGTTATTCAACGACCCTATCGGCAGGGCGATCGTTCGGCCTATTATGCCATGCAACTCGAACGCCGTCTGGAGCACACCTTGGAGGAGGAGTTGGATACGCTGCCCGCTTATTCGACCCTGCGTTGTGGCCGAAGGGTCTATGGCGGTGGGGGTATTCGCCCTGACCTCGTTATTGTGCCTGATACGGCGGGCTACTCGCCCCTCTATGGCGAGTTGGTGCGTCGCCAACTGATCCACGACTTTGTTTTGGAGGAGGTCGAACGCAACCGCGAAAAGATCAAAGAGCACTACCCCTCCTACGAGGATTTTCGGGATGGCTATGATTTTGAGGGACTCTACCCTGCGCTTTTGGCGCGGGCCCGAATGGCGGATATTGCCTTTACACCGGAGGAGGTTGATCGCTCGAAATCGTGGATATTGGGGCAACTTCAGCTCTGGTTGTCGCAAATTATTTTTGGTGGAGAGATTCATGTGCGCGCAGCAAATGATAGCGGGATGAACCCTGCTCTGGAGCGTGCAGAGGCAGTTTTGGAGGATTGGGAAGCAGTTTCGGCCGAGGTGTTCGGGGTGAGTGTGAAATAGTTAACAGCCTAAATATTTGGAGGTTACAATTATTTTTCCTTACTTTGTCCAAACAACCACAAGCCTGAACTGCCTATGGATAATAAAAATCATCATGGCGTTGTGAGTGAAAGTGAAGGTCGTCTCCTCTCGAAAGCGATTAAAGCGGGGCGGAGAACCTATTTCATGGATGTTCACTCCACACGAGGCGGTGATGACTACATTGTTATTACCGAGAGTCGTAAGCACACCACCCAGGAGGGTGAGGTGCATTTTGATCGCCATCGGATCTTCCTCTACAAGGAGGATTTCGAGAAATTTAATGGCGGTTTAGAGGAGGTGATAAACTTTATTCGCCAACGTCACCCCGATTATTTCGAGAATCAGCAGATGTCCGATATCGATCGAGAGTTTGAGGATCTATAACTTTCGGCGGTGAGCAGACAACTATTGGGAGAGTATTTGCAAAACTCTCCCCTTTTTTTTACCTTTGTCGAGCAAATTTTCTTTGAGATGAACCTGCTTAAACGCCTTTATGATTGGATGCTCTCCTGGGGAGATAGCCGTTGGGGAGCCCTGGCCCTCTTTTTGTTTGCCTTTGCCGAGTCGAGTTTCTTCCCGATTCCGCCCGATGTGCTGCTGATAGCCCTCTGCTTAGGAGCGGTTACCCGCTCGTTCCGCTTTGCTACGATCTGCTTGGTGGGATCGGTGCTTGGTGCTTTGGCCGGCTATGCCATCGGCTACTTTGCCTGGCAGGATACGGTGGGGAATTTTACGGCCTTAGCCGAGTGGTTCTATGCCCATGTCTTCTCGCTCGAGGCCTTTAATCGGGTGAAGGTGCTCTACGATACCTACGACTTTTGGATTGTCTTTACGGCCGGCTTCACGCCGCTACCCTATAAACTCTTCACCATCACGGGCGGTCTGTTCCATATCGACCTGTTGATGTTTGTGGTGGCCTCGGTTATTTCGCGCGGCTTGCGTTTCTTCCTGATTGCCGGCCTGATTTGGAAGTTCGGCGCCCCTATCAAGGGCTTTATCGAGAAGTATTTTAACTGGCTGGCCATCGCCTTTACGGTGCTGCTTATCGGGTCGTTCTTCTTGGTGGGAAAGGTACTCTGATGCGACGCTACTGCTTGATCGGCCGTAAGTTGGGCCACTCCTTCTCGGCGCGTTACTTTAACGAGCGTTTTGCCCGTGAGGGGATTACGGATGCCGTCTACACGCTCGAGGAGCTTGCTTCGATCGAAGAGCTCCCTATGTTGCTGGAGCGGATGCCCGAGATCAAGGGCTTTAATGTGACGATCCCCTATAAGCAGGCGGTGATTCCCTATTTGGACAGCCTCTCCTACGAGGCCGAGCAGATCGGTGCGGTGAATTGTGTGAAGCGCGAAGGTGAGCGTTTGGTGGGCTACAATACCGATGTGGTGGGGCTAAGAGTGGCGCTGGGACGATTCCTGGATCAACTTCCAGAGCGGGCTTTGGTGCTTGGTACGGGTGGTGCATCGCAGGCCGTACAGTTTGTATTGGCCGAGTTGGGTATTCCCTACGGCCTGCTCTCGCGCGATCCCTTCAAGGGCAACTACACCTACGACAACCTTCCCGTGGAGCTCTTTCAGGAGGCACACCTGATTGTCAACGCCACGCCGCTGGGAACCTATCCCGATGTGGAGGAGGCACCGAAGCTCCCTTATGCCTTCCTCACACCGCAACACTATCTCTTCGATCTGGTCTACAATCCTCCCATGACGGCCTTCTTGGATTATGGCCGACAGCGTGGAGCCCACATCGCCAACGGCGAGGGGATGCTCATCGCCCAAGCCGAGGCCAATGCCTCGATCTGGGGCCTCTGATCACTTTTTTTAAGCGGATTTACGCCTTGTTGAGTAGCGCGAGGAACCACTCGGGGGCTCGGCACGGACGCTTCGTATCGCTCTTGATGAAGCCCAAGGTGGTAGAGCCCGTATTGATCAGCTTGCCGGCCTCGTTGAAGAGTTCGTAGTAGAAGGTGATGCGGGCCATCGGAAGCTCGCACAGCGAGATCCGCACCGTGAGCTCCTCCTCGAAGAAGGCGGGAGAGATATACTTCGACTGCACATCCAGGATCGGCATCATCACGCCGCGTTTCTCCATCTCGGCATAGGAGAGCCCCAAGGAGCGCATCAGCGAGGAGCGTGCGGCCTCATAGTAGCAGATATAGTTGGAGTGGTGAACAAATCCCATTTGGTCGGTCTCTTTGTACCAAACACGGATCTTCATTTCATGGCTGAGGATAGCTTCCATCGTATTTCGATTTTGATTAGTCCGCTAAAAATGTGATTATCTTCTCGCCTGAAGTGAGCTCCGAAGGGGTGCTCAGGCGGAGTGTATGGTCGGGTTTGATATGCAGGGTGCCCGATACTCCCTCGATCTCCACGTCGTAGTTTCCCGAGCAAGGGAGTAGCTTGCGCGGCTCCTCGGGGCGAACGCCTCCGTCCGGTAGCAGCTCCCCGGCAAGCAGATAGGGGTGGCCCAAAAGACGGGCAGCATGGGCCATCTCGCCCCGCTCGATCACATGGCGAATGGCCGTCGAACTGAGGTGCTCGCCCATCATCTGTTGCTCCTCCACCTCGATCGAGTTGATTCCGAGCTCCTGCAAGAGGTTGTAGTTGCCGGCTTTGTCACGGCCGAAACGGTGGTCATAGCCTACCACCAAGCTC
>CAZRJU010000103.1:0-5670 GCA_964600455.1 uncultured Alistipes sp.
GTTGGAGTTGAAACCGCCAAAGTCGCACGCCTCCAAGAACTGGGCCAGCGACTTGGCTACCTGACGGAAGGTGGGGCAATCCTTGACATCCTCATCGGTGATGTGGTGCACGGCGGTAGCCTCCTCCGGGATGTGCATCTCGGGGTTCAGGCGGCGCGTCTTGATGATCTGTTCGCCGTCGGGCATCACCTTCACGAGGGAGATCTCCACGATACGGTCGTGTGCCGTATCGACGCCCGTCGTCTCCAGGTCAAAGAAGACGATCGGGCGTTTGAGGTTGAGTTGCATGGTTTGGGCTCCGAGCGGATGATTAGGCGTTAATCATCATCGGCATCAGCAGCATCAAGGTCTCCGACGAGTGCTTGTCGTCATAGAGGGGCTTGAAGACACCGGCACGGGCCGAGTCGGCCAGTTCGATCTGTACGGTCGGCGTCTCGATGTTGGCCAGGATCTCCACCAAGAAGGTCGATTTGAAACCAATGGTGATGGGCGAACCCTCGTAGCTGCACGAGATGGTCTCGTTGGCCGAGAGCGAGAAGTCGATATCCTGGGCCGTGAGGTTGATGCGGTTATCGCCAATATCCATGCGGATCAGGTTGGTTGTGGGGTTCGAACAGATGGCCACACGCTTGATGCCGTTGAGCAACTCGATGCGGTCAACGAGTACCTTGTTGGGGTTGTTGGCCGGAATAACGGCGTTGTAGTTGGGGAACGAACCCTCGATCAGACGGCAGATAAGCGTGTGATTCTTCAGCTCGAAGCGGGCATTGGCCGAGTCGATCTGCACCTTCACGTCCTCCTCCTCTTTCAGTAAGGCGGCCTTCAGCAGGTTGGCCGGCTTTTTAGGCAGGATGAAGGAGGTTGTCAGGGGCGACTCCACCTCGGAGGTGTACTTCACGAGCTTATGGGCGTCGGTGGCAACAAAGGTGAGCGACTGGGGCTCGATGTTGAAGAATACGCCATTCATCTGGGGGCGGAACTCGTCGTCGGCCGTGGCGAAGATGGTCTTATTGATACCGCTGATGAGCGTGTCGACGTTGAGCGTGATCTCGCGCTTGTCGCCCGAGAGGGCGGGAGGCAGCGGGTAGCTCACGGCGCTTACGCCCGGGATCGAGAGCTTACCGCTCTTCCAGTTGAAGGTGATCTCCCAGGTCTTATCGTTCACCTCGATCTCGAGCGGCATCTCGGGGAACTCTTTCAAGAGGTCGAGCATCTGCTTGGCCGGAGCGGCAATCGAGCCCTCCTCCTCAACGCTCTCTACCTGAATCGAGCTGACCATCGTGGTCTCCAGATCGGAGGTGGTAACCTGCAACGTGGTGCCGGTGAGCTCCATGCGGAAGTAGTCGAGGATGGGAAGCGTGTTGCGCGAGCTGATCACCTTACCGGTGGTAGCCAAAAGCGAGAGCAGAGCTGAACTTGATACGGAAAATTTCATAGTGGTTTAATCTTTATTTTTTGTCGTTAATTTCAGTGAATTTCGGGTTTAGAGGGTTGCTAAGCGATCCAGCGCATTGTGGATCATCTGCTTGACAAAGGGTTTGTAGTCCGTGCAGGCATCTAAGGCGATACGCTGGGCGATGATCGTGCAGATGGTGGCCGCACGGTGGCCCATCAGCGTTGCCAGGCCGGCTAAGGCCGAGGACTCCATCTCGAAGTTGGTGATGCGGCGACCCTCGTAACGGAACGACTCGATCTTTGCGTTGAGTTCGGGATCGACGGGTTGCAGCCTTACCCAGCGGCCCTGCGGAGCATAGAAGCCCGGAGCCGCAATGGTGATTCCCTCGCGCGTCATGTCGCGGAAGAGATCGTGCAACGAGGGGTCGTTGTCGATGAAATAGGGCTTGGGCAGCAACTCGTTCCAGGCGGTGTGGGCCATAAAGGCCTGTTCGATCTTGAGATCACACACCTCATTGCGGCCGGCATAGTAGTTGAGCAGGCCGTCAAAACCAACCGAGGTGCGCGAAAAGACCACCTCGCCTACCTTGATATCGGGCTGAATAGCCCCCGAGGTGCCCATGCGAACCAGTGTAAGCTGCGTGTGCTCGGGTTTTACCCGGCGGGTCGAGAAGTCGATGTTGGCCAAGGCATCGAGCTCGGTTACCGTAATGTCGATATTGCCGATGCCGATACCGGTCGAGAGAACACTCATGCGGCGCCCCTTGTAGCGGCCCGTGATGGTCTTGAACTCGCGGTTCGCCACCTCACACTCCCGCTCCTCGAAAAAGGAGGCAACAAGCTCCACACGCCCGGGATCCCCCACCAGAATCACAATATCCGAGATCTGTTCGGGTTTGAGATGCAGATGGAAAATCGACCCGTCATCGTTGATAATCAATTCGGAAGAGGGAATGGTTCTCATAATTTTTTCGTTTTTAATTTTCATAATTGGCATAAAAGTAATATATTTACGTCGAATATCAAAGAATTTTTTTGATTTTTTTCATTTATATAGGTATTAACGCAGTTTGTAACCGCTTAAAAAGCAACCGTATGACACTTATCAAATCCATCTCCGGCATCCGTGGCACGATCGGAGGCTGCCCGGGGGATAACCTCACTCCGATCGACGTGGTTAAGTTTACGACCGCCTATGTGCGCTTCATGCAGGAGAAGAACCCGGGCAAAAAGCTGACCATAGTGTTGGGACGTGATGCCCGAATTTCGGGGCCGATGGTCAATAATCTGATCGAGGGTACGCTTTTGGGCTGTGGGGCCGATGTGATCAACGTGGGGCTTTGTACCACGCCGGGAACCGAGATGGCCGTCATTGTCAACAAGGCCGATGGCGGTATTATCATCACCGCCTCGCACAACCCCAAGCAGTGGAATGCCCTGAAGCTCCTTAATGAGCAGGGTGAGTTTTTGAATGATGCCGAGGGGAAGCGCGTTTTGGCTCTGGCCGAGGATGAAAGCTATGCCTTCCCCGAGGTGGATGCCTTGGGGCACGTGGTGCGTTGTGAGGATTTCAACGAGGAGCATATCAAACGTGTACTATCTCTTGAGTTGGTCGACGTAGGGGCTGTGAAAGAGAGGCACTTCAAGGTGGTGGTAGATGCGGTAAATTCGGTGGGCGGAGTGGTTATTCCCGCTCTGTTGCGCCGACTTGGTTGCGAGGTCGTGGAGTTGAACTGCACCCCCACGGGTTACTTTGCTCACAACCCCGAACCGCTGCCACAACACCTGACCGAGATCTCGGAGGTGATTCGCCGCGAGGGGGCCGATTTGGGTGTGGTGGTCGATCCCGATGTGGATCGTTTAGCCTTTGTGATGGAGAATGGCGAGATGTTTGTCGAGGAGTATACCTTGGTGGCAGTGGCCGACTACATCCTGCAACACAAGCCCGGAAATACGGTCTCGAATCTCTCCTCGTCGCGTGCCCTGAGCGATGTTACCCGTTGGCATGGTGGCGATTACCATGCCTCGGCCGTGGGTGAGGTGAATGTGGTGGCTAAGATGAAAGAGGTGGGGGCCGTTATTGGCGGAGAAGGCAATGGCGGAGTGATCTACCCCGAGCTCCATTATGGGCGTGATGCCCTGGTGGGCGTGGCGCTCTTCTTGACCTATTTGGCCAAGAAGGGTTGTTCGATTTCGGCCCTGCGAGCCACCTATCCCGCCTACTTCGCATCGAAGAATAAAATCGAGCTGAAGCCGGAGATTGATGTGGATAAACTTTTGCTTGAGATGAAAACGCGCTATGCCGGTGAGAAAGTGAATGATACGGATGGAGTAAAGATCGACTTTTCGGAGAGCTGGGTACACCTGCGCAAGTCGAATACCGAGCCCATTATCCGCATCTACACCGAGGCGAAATCAATGGCCGAGGCGGAGGCATTGGCCGAGCGTTTTATTGTGGAGATGAAGGAGATCTGCCACCTGGCATAACTCCTCTCATCCTGCCTGCGGGGCGGGTGCGGCGAATAGAGAATCGAATTGACGAAAACCTTAAAACAAAACCATGGAACAAGTAAAAAATTACATTCAGGAGAATCGGGAGCGCTTTCTTTCGGAGCTTTTTGATCTGTTGCGCATTCCCTCCATCAGCGCTCAACCCTCGCTTCATAAGGAGGATATGGTGCGTTGTGCCGAGCACCTGGCTGCAGCCCTCGTGAAGTCGGGCGCCGACCGTGCCGAGGTGATGCCTACGGCGGGTAATCCGGTGGTCTACGCCGAGAAGATCATTGATCCGAAGGCTAAGACGGTGTTGGTCTACGGCCACTACGATGTGATGCCGGTGGAGCCCCTCGAGGAGTGGCGTACCGACCCCTTCGAGCCGGTGGTGAAGGATGGCCGCATCTGGGGCCGCGGAGCCGACGATGACAAGGGGCAGCTCTTCATGCATGCCAAGGCCTTTGAGGCGATGTGTGCAACGGGGACACTCCCCTGTAACGTGAAGTTTATGCTGGAGGGTGAGGAGGAGATCGGCTCGGCCAATCTCTATGACTTCTGTCGCCAGAACAAGCGCCTTTTGAAGGCCGATGTGATCTTGGTGTCGGATACCTCGATGATCGGCATGGATACCCCCTCGATTACCTGCGGCTTGCGCGGCCTGACCTATATGGAGGTGACGGTTACGGGCCCCAACAAGGATCTCCACTCGGGGCTTTTTGGGGGTGCTGTGGCCAATCCGGCCAATGTGTTGGCCCGTCTGGTGGCCTCGTTGGTGGATGATCAGGGACGTGTGACGATCCCCGGTTTTTATGACGATGTACGCGAACTGACCCCCGCAGAGCGCCGCGCCTTCAATAAGGCTCCCTTCTGTCAGCGTGCCTATAAAAAGGCACTCGATATTGCGGCCGTGGAGGGGGAGGCCGGCTATACGACCATGGAGCGCACGGGTGTACGCCCCTCGCTGGATGTGAATGGCATCTGGGGTGGTTATATCGGGGAGGGAACCAAGACGGTGATCCCCTCGACCGCTTCGGCCAAGATCTCCATGCGTCTGGTGCCCAATCAGGATTGGAAGAAGATTGCCAAGCTCTTCGAGAAGCACTTTAAGGCCATTGCCCCCAAGTCGGTGAAGGTGGAGGTGCGCTCGCTGCATGGCGGTATGCCCTATGTTTCGCCTACCGATCTGCCGGCCTATCGCGCTGCCGAGCGAGCCATGGAGGAGTCCTTCGGCAAGAAGCCGTTGCCCTTCTACTCGGGTGGTTCGATCCCTGTGATCAGTGGTTTTGAATCGATCCTCGGCCTCAAGTCGATCCTTATCGGTTTTGGTCTCTCGGAGGATGCCATTCACTCGCCCAACGAGAGCTACGGCCTCGACCAATTCTATAAAGGTATCGAGACGATCCCCTTGTTCTATAAGTATTTTGCGCAGATGTAGGCTTTGAAGGCCTTTTGTTCGTTGTGATCCGGCGAGGTGTCGGGGCTGTAAAGCTCCGAAAAACCTGAAGCCGGATCGCTTTTTTTTTGAAGGAAAGGGTTTGAACTCCGAAAAATAATTTGTACCTTTGTTTGATTGAAAAAGCAGAACCTTAAAAATATGAAGAGAGATTCTCAAATTTTCGACCTTATCGCCGCGGAGCGTAAGCGTCAGATGGGAGGTATCGAACTGATTGCCTCCGAAAACTTTGTCAGTGATCAGATCATGGAGGCCATGGGCTCGGTGCTCACCAACAAGTATGCCGAGGGCTACCCCGCTGCCCGCTACTATGGTGGTTGCCAGGTGGT
>CAZRJU010000104.1:0-5618 GCA_964600455.1 uncultured Alistipes sp.
GTCACCACCTGCGAGCAGGAGAAGGTGAAGAGGATGCCGCCCGGTTTGATCTGGCTCAGGGCGCGGGCGTTCAGACGCTTGTAGCCCTGCATGGCATTGCCCAAAACCTTATGGTGCTTGGCAAAGGCGGGCGGGTCGAGGATGATCAGATCGTATTTCTGCCCGATACTCTTCAGGTAGTCAATGGCATCCACCGCAAGCGAGGTGTGGTTCGTGCCCATGCCGAAGTTGAGGAGCATATTCTCGTCGGCCAGTTTAACGGCACGCTCCGAAGCATCGACCGATACCACCTCCTTGGCTCCTCCGGCCATGGCATAGACCGAGAAACCGCCCGTATAGCAGAAGGTGTTGAGTACGGTGCGCCCCTTGGCATAGCGCCCTACCAACTCGCGGTTTTGGCGCTGGTCGATGAAGAATCCGGTCTTTTGCCCCTCCTCCCAGTTGACATTGAAACGGTGGCCATTCTCCAGCACCTCCTGCGAGGCGCTCTCGGCTCGGCCGTAGAGGTAGCCATCCACGGCATTTAGCCCCGCCTTGTAGGGCACCGTCTGCGAACTCTTGTCGTAGATGGCCGTGATCTTCTCGCCGTAGACCCGGCAGATGGCGCGGGCAATCTTCCGGCGGGCGCGGTACATACCCACCGAGTGGCACTGTACCACTGCCGTCGAGGCGTAGATGTCGACCACCAGGCCGGGCAGCGAGTCCCCCTCGCCGTGGATCAGGCGATAACAGGTGGTGGTCGGGTTGTCGGTGAGACCCATCAAACGGCGAACGTTCCATGCCGAAGCGATGCGTCGTTGCCACCACTCCTCGTCGATCTCCTCCCGCTCGAAGGTGAGGATGCGCACGGCGATCGAGCCGATCTGGTAGTGGCCCGTAGCGATCCACTCCCCCTGTTTGGTGTAGACATCCACCAAGTCGCCCTCGTGAGGCTCCTCCTCGGCCTTGATAAACTCTACGGCCCCGGAAAAGATCCAGGGGTGACGACGCAAGAGGGACTCCTCCTTGCCTCGTCTTAAGCAAACTTGTGCTCTCATGCTTTACTCTTTTTAGGGGACTTCTTGGGGATATGGTTGAGCTTTTTATAGATCTTCAGGCAGACCCAGGCGTCGGTGGCGGCATACATCTGCTGTTGTGGCGTGAGTGATGCTGCCTCCCAGTTGCTCAAACGCTGGGCCTTCGATACCCGCTTACCCAGTACTAGGGCCGACATCTTGCGTACGCTCTTCTCCTCGATGCCCCACTCGCCAATGATCGTTTGCAGATCCACGAAGCCCTGTTCGCGGAAGTGGCGCAACTCCTTCAGGGCACTCAAATCGCCTGCAACGGCAGCTCCGATCTTGAGTGTGTGGGGGCTCTCCAAGAGTTTGATCAGCGAACGGTCGAGGGCCGTGCGGCAGAGGCGGATCAGGTAACAGCGCTTCGGCGTGGAGAGCTGTAGCAGCGATACACGGTAGTGTACGCCCGCCTTGAAGGAGGGGCGTGTCTCCGTGTCGAAGCCGATGACGGGTTCCTCGGAGAGTTCCCGATAGGCGGCAATCACCTGCTCGGGGCGCTCTACAAGAAGGATCTCGCCCGGAAATTGGGCTGCCGGCAAGGCGGCCGTCTCTTCATTCGAGATGGTGGGTTGGAAGGTTTGCTCTCTTAACATGGTCTCAATCGTGAGGCAAAGATAGCAAAAAAGATGGCAATGCCACCTCTCTTTTGCCGCTTTTTCTTTTAGGAGGGGGGGATTATCCCTTTGCTCGGAGTTTTCCGCTCGGCAGGAGTTCGATCACCCCCTCGTAGAGTAACCGATCCAGGAGGGGTTGGGCCTCCTCGGGCGAGCACTTCAACTCCCCCACCACGTCGCGGGGCGAGAGCGCCCTGCTGCTGAGGAGTGCAAGCAGCCGCTCACGCAACCCTCGGTCGTCCTCCTTGCGCTTCGCCCGCCGTCGTTCCAGGCAGATGTCGCAGGCTCCGCAGGCATGGGGCTCCTCCACCCCAAAGTAGTGCTCCAGAAGGGCCGAGCGGCACTCGCTTTCGTTTTGGGCATAGGCAAGCATCGCTTCAAAACGCTTCTGGGTGAGCTCCTTGCGTGTGAGGTAGGTGTCGGGCGAGATGTAAAGATCCTCCTTGGGTAGCCGCTCGATCGGGTAGAAGATCAGCGGAGAGCGGTTCGAGGGAATGTAGCGGATAATGCGCATCTGCCACAGCCGCTTGAGCAGCTCCTTTACACGCTCCACCGTATAGCCGCTCCGATGGGCGATCTCCAGTTCGTCGATCTTCCTGAATTCGGTGAATACCCCGTTGTAGAGGCGTAGCAGGGTGCGGATAAAGGGGTCGAGCTCCTCTCTCTCGCAACGAATACGGTAGAGATCGTCACGGCTTACGCAGAAGAGGATGCGGGCCGGGTTCTCCATTTCGTCGGTTAGGTGCATGTAGCCGTTCTGCTCGAGCAACTCAAGGGCGCTCTTTACCTTGCCGTGGTAGATGTGGTGGCGGGCACAGAACTCGTGGATGTTGAAGGGGTAGGAGCTCAGTTCGCCATCTCCGATGGGAATTTGCAGGAAGGAGCCTATCTGGTCGTAGATCTCCTTAATCTCCTGAAGGGGAGGGAAATCGGCCAAAAAACGACGTTCGACCCGATCGCCATCACTCGGAGCCACCAGCAGCAGGGCGTAGCTGCGTTTACCGTCGCGGCCGGCACGCCCCGCCTCCTGGTAGTAGTTCTCGAGCGAGTCGCACATCGTGTAGTGGACTACAAAGCGCACGTCGGGCTTGTCAATGCCCATGCCAAAAGCATTGGTGGCCACCATGATACGGCTCTTTCCGTTCATCCACTCCTCCTGCCGGATGGCCCGCTCGGTGTGGGGTAATCCTCCGTGGTAGGCCGAGGCGGTGATCCCCTCCGAACGAAGCATCTCGGCCACCTCCTCGGTCGCCTCGCGCGTGCGCACATAGACAATGCCCGAACCCTCCACATTGCGGGCAATGCGCAAGAGTTGTCCCGTCTTATCCTCGGTGTGGCGGATGGCATAGCCTAAGTTTTTGCGCGAAAAGTCGCCACGGAAGAGGCGCTTTTGATCGAACTTCAGGTTCTCCATGATGTCCTCCGCTACGGCCTCCGTGGCTGATGCCGTGAGGGCGATAACCGATGCCTCGGGGCAGCGTTCGCGCAGTTGGGCAATTTGGCGATAGGCAGGGCGGAAATCGTAGCCCCACTGCGAGATACAGTGTGCTTCGTCGACGGCAATCAGCCGAACGTGCATCTTCGGAAGGCGCAGGCGTAGCGCCTCGGAGGTGAGGCGTTCGGGGGCTAAGTAGAGAAACTTCATACCGCGATCGTAGACACAATTGTCGAGCGCAATGTCGATCTGACGGGGCGAGAGGCCGGCATGAAGGGCTACGGCTCCGATTCCGCGTCTGCGGAGGCGATCCACCTGATCCTTCATCAGGGCAATCAGGGGTGTGATGACCACACACAGCCCTTCACGAGCCAAGGTGGGAAGCTGATAGATCAGCGACTTGCCGCCACCTGTCGGCATGAGCACCAAGGCATCCTCCCCGGCCAGGATGGTCTTAATGACCTCCTCTTGCAGGGGACGAAACCTCTCAAAGCCCCAATACTTCTTCAGGAGCTCTTGCAGATTGCTCGTTGATCCTTCCGATTCCATCTCTACAAAAGTAGGTAAAAACAATGAAATATTTGGCCGTCTACCCAAAAAAAACTACCTTTGTGGCGATATAAAGGTTGAAAATGAAGATTGATAGCAAATATAAGATGCGCGAGATGGCCGGCGAGTATATCGTAGTGATCCAGGGTCGCTACGGGGCCGACATGACGCGTCTGATCTCCTTCAACCCCACTTCGCGTTACCTGTGGGAGGAGTTGCAGGGCAAGGAGTTTGAGCTTGAGGATGTTGTCCGTCTTTTGTGCGAACGTTACGAGGTGGACGAGGCTACGGCCCGGCGCGATGCTGCGGCCTGGGTTGAGCAGCTCAAACAGAGCAAGTTGGTGTAACTGAAAACGAAAAGGGATATGCAGCGCAGATGGATTGCTTTGATGATGCTCATCGCCTACCTGATGGTGGCGGTGATCCCGGCTGCGCTCTCGTTGACCTGCTCCTGCACCTTGCAGCAGCACTCGCTTCAGGCGCACCACAGCCACTGCTGTTGCGCTTCGCAGGAGGATCATCTCCACGATCGCAACCATCTGCACATGGACGAGGCTTGTTCGTGCCTCCACGACCACTCGACCGAGATAGATCTCTATACCTTCTCGGGGGATGATTCGGAGCGTTCGCTGTTGCGTATTGCTGTTGTTCAACTGCTGCCCGATCAGGCGACCGAAGGGGCGAGTGAGCGCCTTGATGGCCATACCGAGCTCCTTTTTACCGATCTGCCAACACCTCATTGGGAGAGAATTTATCTTCTAAGAGCACCCTTCCGTGCTCCGCCTGTTGTTGCTTGAAACCTTTGGGGCTGATCCTAAGCCCTTGTTACTGATTTTCAAGATTACAACAAGCGAAAAACGATGAAAAAAATCCTGTTTATTCTTTTTGTTTTGCTCTCGGCCCTTGGCGTTCGGGCTCAGGAGTTGCGTGGCCGTGTGGTTGATACTGCCAACGAGCCGCTGATTGGTGCCACGGTTGTCTGGGAGGGAACCACCGTTGGTGTGATTACCGATGCAGAGGGAAACTTCCGCCTTCACCGCGTAAAGAACCATCCCGTTCTGGTGGTCAGCTATGTGGGTTATACAACTCAGTCGCGCAATATGGAGAGCGGCTCCGAGGAGGTGCTCTTCACCCTTGAGGAGGATGGCGTCAATATCGAAGGCGTGGTGGTGGAGAGTACCATGTCGGGTAACTTCGTCAAGCACGATGGTGTGGTCAAGGGGGAGATGATCTCCTTTGCGGGTCTCTGCAAGATGGCCTGTTGCAACTTAGCCGAGTCGTTCGAGAATTCAGCCTCGGTGACGGTGGGGTATAGCGATGCCATTTCGGGTGCCCGTCAGATCAAAATGCTCGGTCTGGCCGGTACCTATACCCAGATTTTGGACGAGAACCGCCCCATCATGCGCGGCCTGAGTGCCCCCTATGGTTTGAGTTATACCCCCGGAATGTGGCTCAACTCGATCCAGGTTTCAAAGGGCGTAGCCTCCGTAACGGCCGGCCACGAGGCCATCACCGGCCAGATCAACTTAGAGATGCGCAAGCCGACCGACAGTGAGCGCCTCTTTCTGAACCTCTACCTCGACGATGAGTTGCGTCCCGAGATCAACCTCTCTTCGGCCCTTCCCGTCAGCCGCGATAAGCGCCTTACGACCATCATTTTGGCCCACGGTTCGCTCGATACGGATAAGAACGGCATGGATCACAACCACGACGGTTTCCGTGATATGCCCCGCTCGAACCAGATCAATGTAGCCAATCGTTGGCTCTTTGAGGCCACGCCCGGCGGTTTGCAGTTGCGCTGGGGGTGGAAGTATGTGGAGGAGAACCGTTTAGGCGGTATGACCTCCTACACGGCCGATATGCACCGCGAGCGCCGCTCGATGGAGCTTACCGATCAAAATCTTCTGGGAGTGCTCAATGAGGGAATCTATGGCTCGCATATCAACAACCGCAACATCAACG
>CAZRJU010000105.1:0-5540 GCA_964600455.1 uncultured Alistipes sp.
ATGGATGGTCGGGAAGTAGGTGCGAACGAGCGCTTAGCGCACGCTATTGACGCGATGTATGAAAGCGGGCGATTAGATGCGTATTTGAATACAGAGGAAGCATCCAGCGACTATATCAAGCAGCACTTGGATATTCGAACGGAAGCTCCAGAAGATCTAAAAGAACTGATTTTAATTTGTTTGTCGGAAATTAAACGAAGCAAATATGACACATCAAGAGATGATGGATCAACTCCAAGTGTGGGAGGATATGGGCCCAGAAATCACTTGGGACGACTTCAAGGAAATCGAGTTCCGAGGAAAGAAGTTGAAATTTCAAGCGATGTATTCGGAACGATATCGCCCGATAGAGGAGTTTCAGAAATTCGTAGCCTCGGGAATGAGCGAGGAGGAGGCCTTCTTCAAGGTGCAGCAAGAGGTGGAATTATTGACCAGCGACACGCTGATTTAAGCCGCCTATCCTACCCCTCCTACATCAGCACGCTGGAGAGACTTTCAGCGCGCTTTGGTGTGCCCGTTGAGGTGGTTGAGGAGACCTCCCACCTGCGCGGCAACGCACGGGATGCCAAGGGTTAGTAGCCGGCCCGGATGTTTTGGGCAATGCAGTCGACCAGGCGCATGATTGCTTCGCGGGGCGACCAGGCGTTGTGTGGCGAGAGGAGCAGTTTGTCCGCCTCCTTGATCCGAAGCAGTGGAGAGTCGCTACTGATGGGCTCGCGCTCGTAGACGTCGATGGCGGCACCCCACAGCCGGTTGCTGTCGAGGGCCTCCACAAGGGCCTCTTCGTCCACGATGCCGCCTCGGGCTACATTGACTAGCAGGGCCGAGGGTTTCATCATTCTCAGCTCCTTCTCCCCGATCAGGTTGCGTGTGTGCTCGTTGAGTGGGCAGTGGATCGTTACCACATCCGAGGAGCGGAGCAGCTCCTCTATCGGAAGGGCGGGCCAGGGCTCTTCGCGCACGACACCCGAGGTGGAGTTGTAGGCCACCTTGCAGCCGAAGGCCTCGGCCAAGCGAGCCACTTCGCGGCCGATATTTCCCAGGCCGATAATCCCCCACTGCTTGCCATGGAGCTCCGAGGTGGGCATGCCGAAGTGGAAGGGGACGTCCGAGTGAGCATACTCGCCCGACTTCACATAGCGATCATAATAGGTAACGCGGCGCAGCAGGGCCAAAACCGAGGAGAGGGTCGTCTCGGCCACGGCATGGGTGGAGTAGCCCACGGCATTGCGCACGGGAATACCGCGTTCTCGGGCAGCCTCTAAATCAATGTTATTCATGCCGGTAGCGGCCACGCAGATCAGCTTGAGGCGGGGCAGTCGGGCAATCGCTTCACGGTTGACGACCACTTTGTTGGAGATGATGACATCGGCTTCGCGGCAACGCTCGATGACCTCATCGGTCGTAAACGTCTTGACATAGCCGTGGTAGTTGCCTAAGCACCGGATCGGCTCGAGATCGCAGTCGCAGAGGCTGTATTCGTCTAAAAATACGATGTTAATCATGGCGTTTGGGGTTAGTTTTGTGTGGGCGGGGACTACTCCATTTCGCCCAAAAGGTCGCGGATGACGACTGAGGCGCAGCCGATACCGAAGAGGGCCGGCAGGTAGGAGATGGTTCCCATGTTGGATTTCTTGTTTTGCTCCTCGCAGAGGATCATGGCACCCTCGCGGATGGGCTCGGGCGAAAAGACGGCGCGGAATCCCTTGCGGATACCGATCTTGTGGAGCCGTTTGCGCAGCATGTGGGCCAAAGGGCAGTGGTGGGTCTTGGATATATCCTTGATCTCCATGCGCGTAGGGTCGGTCTTGGCACCGGCACCCATCGAGCTGACCAACCCATAGCCTCGTTCGAGTGAGGCGGCAATCAGGGCCAATTTGGGCGAAAGAGTGTCGATGGCATCCACCACATAGTCGTAGCGGGCGCTATCCAAAAGGGTGTAGGTGAGTGCATCCTTGACAAATCCCTCCACGCAGTGGAGCTTGATTGAGGGGTTGATGTCGCGCAATCGCTCGGCCACAAGTTCCACTTTGGAGCGACCGACGGTGGAGTGCAGGGCGATAAGTTGGCGGTTGATGTTGCTCTCGCTGACAAGGTCGGCATCGGCGATGGTGAGCTCCCCCACTCCTGCGCGGGCGATCATCTCAGCCGCATAGGCGCCTACCCCACCCAGTCCGACAATCAGCACATGGGCCTCTTGCAGCCGGCGGAGTTTCTCCTCGCCGAGCAGCAGTTCGGTGCGTTCTAACCAGGGTGCCGTCATCTTCGAAAGATTTTTTGAAAATTTGCACGTGTAACGGCCGTCAGGGCCTCCGGGGTTGTACCGCGCAAAACGGCCACCTCCCGATAGAGCTCCTCAATCGGGAAGGGCGAGCAGTCGGTCTCCAGGAAGAGCCGATTGTCGGGTAGGGTGCGGATCACATCCACGGTGCGGGGCGAACGCAGTGCACCCGCTCCGAAGGAGAGGTAGTAGCCCGCCTTGACAGCTCTCTCGGCTTGCTGGACAGATCCGATAAATCCGTGAAATATGACGTCTCGCAGAGAGTGGCGGGCAAGAGCCTCCATCACCGGCTCAAAGGCCTTGACGCTGTGGAGAATGACCGGCAGAGAGGCCTTTTCGGCCAGGCTGAGTTGCGCCTCAAAGAGCGCCTCCTGCGGGGCTGCCGAGAGCTCGTGACTGCGGTCGAGACCGATCTCCCCCACCGCTTCACAAGCGGGCGAAAGCGGAGGAAGTGTCCCATTCCAGAGCTCCGCCTCCCAGGGGTGGATTCCCTCGATGCGGGGGGTGATTTCGTGCTCGCGGGGCGAGTGGGTGTGGATGTTGACAATGGGCTGTTTCATGCAAAAAACAGATTCAGGGATTGCCTACAAATGTAGGGCTTGTTTTGCGATTTTCCAAATTTTTTACCACCCCCTCTTCCAGGAAGAGAAATAAATCTTCGGATGGGGAAAAATATTCTCCGAAAAGTAGCATTATCTACGAAAAATGTAGTATCTTCGCACGCGGTTTGGTGTGTTATAGCGCTAACACTGCCGAATTTATTGTGTGGAAACCGTAACATTAACATTAAACAAATACTTTAATTACAAACTTTTAACCATGTCGAAAACAATTACTTTACGCAAAGGTCTCGACATTCAGCTGAAGGGTCGTGCCGAGCGCGAGTGCTACCAAGCCAAGCCGTCGGCCGAGTATGCCCTCTCGCCGCTCGACTTCGAAGGGGTAACTCCGAAGTTGCTGGTTAAGGTCGGTGATCAGGTAAAGGCCGGTCAGGCTTTGTTCTTCAACAAGTTTGACGACCGTGTACTCTTCACTTCGCCCGTGAGTGGTGAGGTGAAGGCGATCAATCGTGGCGAAAAGCGCCGCGTGTTGAGCGTGACGATCACCCCCTCGGCCGAGCAGCAGTATCAGGAGTTTGCACCGATCGATCCGAAGAAGGCGGAGCGCAAGCAGTTGGTCGAGTTGTTGCTGCAGTCGGGTCTTTGGCCCATGCTGATTCAGCGCCCCTATGGACGCATTGCCGATCCTGATGCTGCGCCTAAGGCGATCTTCATCTCGGGCTTCGATTCGGCCCCCCTGGCCCCCGACTACGACTACGTGTTGGCTCAGGAGCAGAAGAATCTGCAGGCCGGTGTAGAGGTGCTCAAGCGCCTGACCGAGGGTGAGGTTCACCTCTCGCTCCACGCCGAGTGGCAGAAGGAGAGCCAGTTGAAGAACCTGCAGGGGGTAACCCTCCACAGCTTCAAGGGCAAGCACCCTGCCGGTAATGTGGGTGTACAGATCCACCACATCGACCCCATCAATAAGGGTGAGGTGGTATGGACGGTAAACATTCAGGATCTGGCCATCATCGGTCGTCTGGTACTGACCGGCAAGGTGGATATGACCCGCACGATCGCCGTAACGGGATCGGAGGTCGAGGATGCCAAGTACTGCCGCGTGGTGGCCGGTGCATCGCTTCAGTCGATCCTTGCAGGTAATCTGGAGGAGCGGGACGATGACGACAAGGTACGCTACATCAACGGCAACGTGCTGACCGGTGTGAAGGCCGAGGAGGATGGCTTCCTGAGCTACTACGCCAACCAGATCACGGTGATCCCCGAGGGTGATAAGTATGAGCTCTTTGGTTGGGCCATGCCTCGTCTGAAGAAGTTCTCCGTGTCGCGTTCCTACTTCTCGTGGCTCTGCCCCAAGAAGCGTTACAAGCTCACGACCAACCTCAACGGTGGCGAGCGCCCCTTCATCGTGTCGGGTCTCTATGAGGAGTACCTGCCGATGGATATCTATCCGGTTTACCTCTTGAAGGCCTGCATGGCGGGTGATATCGACAAGATGGAGAACCTGGGTATCTACGAGGTGCTGCCCGAGGATTTCGCCCTCTGCGAGTTTGTCGATCCCTCTAAGATCGAGATGCAGCAGGTGATTCGTGATGGTATTAACTTAATGATCAAGGAGGCTTAACTATGGATTTGAGAAAATTGGTCGACAAGGTTAAACCGACCTTCTCGAAGGGAGGCAAGCTGGCCTTCCTGGAGTCCACTTTCGAGGGCTTCGAAACGTTCCTTTATGCTCCTAACACCGTAACCAAGACGGGTGCTCATATCCGCGACTGCAACGACTCGAAGCGTACGATGATCTGCGTGGTGCTGGCCCTGATGCCCGCCTTCCTCTTCGGTTGCTACTGGGCCGGTGCTCAGGTAGGCCTTGAGGGGCTGACCGCCTTCTTCTACGGTTTGGTGCGTATTCTGCCGATGGTGGCCGTGAGCTATATCACGGGTCTGGCCATCGAGTTTGCCTATGCCCAGATGCGTGGCCATGAGATCTACGAGGGCTTCCTCGTATCGGGTCTCTTGATTCCGATGGTGATGCCCGTGGGTATTCCCTTGTGGATGGTGGCCCTCTCCACGGCCTTTGCCGTTGTCTTTGGTAAGGAGGTATTCGGTGGTACGGGTATGAATGTCTTTAACCCCGCCCTCTTGGCACGTGCCTTCGCTTTCTTTGCCTACACCCCTTCGATGTCGGGTGAGAAGGTTTGGGTTTCGGACTGGACGATGATGGGTGCTCAGGTGGATGGCGTAACGGGTGCTACGGCACTCGAGAAGATGGCTACCGAGGGTCAGATGGGCTTCTCGGCGCTGGATGCCTTCCTGGGCTTTATTCCCGGTTCGTTTGGTGAGACCTCCACGCTGGCTATCCTGCTGGGTGCCGTGATCCTGCTCTTTACGGGGGTGGCTTCGTGGCGCACGATGATCTCGGTCTTTGTGGGCGGTTTGGCCATGGGCCTGCTCTTCAATGCTGTGGGGGGCAATGCCTATATGGACATCCCCGCTTGGCAGCACCTGATCGTGGGTGGCTTCGCCTTCGGTGCCGTCTTCATGGCTACCGATCCCGTAACCTCGGCACAGACCAACACGGGTAAGTATATTGTCGGCTTTATGACCGGTGCGATCGCCATCCTGATTCGCGGTGTGAACCCCGCCTATCCGGAGGGTATGATGCTCTCGATCCTCTTCATGAACGCCCTGGCTCCGCTGGTGGA
>CAZRJU010000106.1:0-5533 GCA_964600455.1 uncultured Alistipes sp.
CCACCTTTTCGGGGGTGCCATGCAGTGCAGCGGCAAGCGTCTGACCATAGAAGGTGATCTCGGCGGCGCTACGCCCCAGGGAGTCAACCCCCTCGATGGGGAGCGGCTCGTTCTGGGCCAAAAGGGTTGTGTCGACAAGGGCCTCGGGGTGCTCGGCAAGGGCCTCGGGGTGCTCGGCACGGTAGATCGAGTCGGCACGGGCGGCCTCGGCCTCGAGACGGTGCTGCTCCTCCAACCACTTCTCCTGCTGCTTCGAGTTGTAGACCGAGAAACCCAGGAAGATCAGCACCAAAAGGACAATGCCGGTAATAGTCTGTTTATCCATTGTTGAAAATCGGTTGTTTTGCTTTTTTTGAATGTTTAACTTTTTTGCGTGTGGGGCTATGCCTGCTTATCGGCCTCGAGAGCCGCCTTGACAAAGGCGACAAAGAGGGGGTGGGGGTGCTCCACCGTACTCTTATACTCGGGATGATACTGCGTGCCGACAAACCAGGGGTGTGCGGGGATCTCCACCACCTCCACCAGACCGGTGGCGGGGTTGATGCCCACGGGCGACATGCCGCCCTCCTCGTAGGCCTTCAGGTAGTCGTTGTTGAACTCGTAGCGGTGGCGGTGGCGCTCCATGATCTGGGTCGTGCCGTAGGCCTCGGCCACCTTCGAGCCTTCGCGTAGCTGGCAGGGGTAGGCGCCCAAACGCATCGTGCCGCCCTTGGCCGTAATGCTCTTCTGCTCCTCCATGAGGTCGATTACGGGGTTCTTCGTCTGGGCCATCTCGCTCGAGTTGGCATCGGCCAGTTTCAACACGTTGCGGGCAAACTCAATAACGGCACACTGCATGCCGAGGCAGATACCCAAGAAGGGCACCTTATTCTCGCGGGCGTAACGTACAGCCTCGATCTTTCCCTCGATACCGCGGTTGCCGAAGCCCGGAGCAACCAGGATGGCGGCCATATCGCCCAGTTTCTCGCCCACGTTCTCACGGGTGATCTGCTCCGAGTTGACGTAGTGGAGCTTCACCTTGCAGTCGTTGACGGCGCCGGCGTGGATGAACGACTCGCTGATCGACTTGTAGGCATCGGGCAGCTCGGTGTATTTGCCCACCAGTGCGATGTCGATCTTGCGCGAGGGATTCTTGAGCTGCTGCACAAAGCGGCGCAGGTTTTCCAGATTGGGTTCACCCTCCTCACAGGGGAGTCCCAGTTTGTCGAGTACCACCTCGTCGAGGTGCTGCTCATGCATCTTCAGGGGTACCTCGTAGATGGTCGGCACGTCGATCGACTCCATTACGGCCGAGGGATCCACATTGCAGAAGAGCGCCACCTTGCGCTTGAGGTTCGTCTCGAGCGGATGCTCGGCACGCAGCACCAGAATATCGGGCTGCAGACCATTCTCCAGAAGCGCCTTTACGGAGTGTTGCGTGGGCTTGGTCTTCATCTCGCCCGAGGCGGCCATGTAGGGAACTAAGGTGAGGTGCACGAGGGCCGTATTCTTATAACCAAGCGAGTAACGCAGCTGGCGTACCGACTCGATGAAGGGGAGCGACTCGATATCGCCCACCGTACCGCCAATCTCGGTGATGATCACATCGTAAGCCTCCTTCTGGCCCAACAGTTGGATGCGGCGCTTGATCTCATCGGTGATGTGGGGGATGACCTGCACGGTTTTGCCCAAGAATTCACCCTTGCGCTCCTTCTCGATCACCGTCTTATAGATCTTGCCGGTGGTTACGTTGTTGGCCTCCGAGGTGTGGATCGAGGTAAAACGCTCGTAGTGGCCTAAGTCGAGGTCGGTTTCCGTGCCATCCTCCGTTACGTAGCACTCGCCGTGCTCGTAGGGATTCAGCGTGCCGGGATCCACATTGATATAGGGGTCGAGCTTCTGGATCGTTACCGAGTAGCCGCGAGCCTGCAACAGGTGAGCGATTGAGGCAGAGATGATGCCCTTGCCGAGCGAAGAGGCCACGCCTCCCGTAACGAAAATGTACTTGGGTTTTGAAAGTTTCATATCTTTAAGTCTGTTTATCTTGTTCTTGCTGATTGTCGTGTTGCAGGGCTATGCCTCCTTCTGGCTCTCCTGGTCGATGAACTTCACCTTCTCGATGGTGGCCTTCATCTCCTCGCGGGCCTGGGCGATCTTCTCCCTTACGCCAGCCACTAACGCCTCGGCATTTTTCGAGTTGGCGAAGAAGCCGATGTTGTTCTCCAAAAGGGCAATCTCCTGCTCAAGTTGGCGTACCTTGTTGTAGAGACGCTCGCGCTCGGAGAGGAGCTTGCGGCCGCCACCCTCTTTGAGCGACGATACCTTCTCCTTGAAGCGGTGGATCGAGCGATCGCGCTCGCCTGAACGCAGGTCGTTGAAGAGCTTGTCCACAGCCTGCTTGTAGTGCTTCTGGATCTCCTCCTTACGCTTGATGGGCACATAGCCGATCTCCGACCAACGACGCTGGAAGTCGCGGATCAGGTCATAGCCGCCGGCCTTGGCATCGGCTGCAGCCATCTCATCGAGCAGGGCCAGCTTCTTCGAGAGGTTCTGTTCCTGGGTGTTGTCCTGCTCAGAGTAGTGGCGGGCCTTGCGCTCGAAGAAGGTGTCGCAAGCCTTACGGAAACGACGCCAGATGCTCTCCGAGTGGCGACGCGGAACGGCCCCGATCTCCTTCCAACGGGCCTGCAGGGCGATGAGCTCGTCGGTCGACTTTTTCCAATCCTCGCTCAGTTGCAGTGCTTCGGCCGCCTCGCACAACTCGCTCTTGAGTTGCAGGTTGTGCTCCATCTCCTCCTTGATCGAGGAGTAGAAATTGCGCTTGGCCTCGAAGAAGCGGTCGCAGGCGTTGCGGAAGCGCTCGTAGATGCGCGTATTCTCCTTCTTGGGAGCAAAGCCGATTGTCTTCCACACCTTTTGTAACTCCAGCAGCTGCTCGCTGGCGCGGTTCCACTCCTTGCGCGAGGTCAGGGGCTGGGAGAGCAGCTCCTCGGTCTTCTCGCAAAGCGAACTCTTCAGCTCGAGGTTTTTCAGCTGTTCACGCTTGAGCGCTTCGAAGTGCTCCTGATGGGCCTTGTTTACACGGCTCGAAGCCTCCTTGAAACGCTCCCAGAGGGTCTCTTTGTGCTCCGTGGCCACGGGACCCGTCTCACGCCACTGGTCGTGCATCTTCTGCAACTTGTGGAAGGCCTCCACCACCGACGGCTCCTCGCAGAGGGCCTCGGCCGCCTCGCAGAGGGCCACCTTCTGCTCGTAGTTCTTCTTCAAATCTAAGTCGCGGAGCTCCTTGTTGATCTTGATGAAGTTGTAGAAATTCTCGACATGGAGGTTATAGGTCTCCCATACATCCTTCATCTGCTGTTGCGGTACAATGCCTGTCTCCTTCCAGCGCTGCTGCAACTCGCGGAACTTGGTGAAGGTGTGGTTCAGGGTCTCGTCGGAGTTGACCAACTCCTTGAGCTCCTCGATGATGCGGAGTTTTACCTCTAAGTTGGCCTGTTTCTCCTCCTCGAGGTTGGCGATGAAGTGGTCGCGTCGCTCGCGGTACTCCTTGAAGAGCTCCTTGAGGCGCACCTCCCACTCATCCACGGTGGGGGTAAACTCCTCCTCGTTGCCGCCTGCCGCGAGGAAACTGCGCTTCTCGGCCTCGACATCGGCGCGGTGCTGTTTGTAAAAGGCGATCTTGAGCGCCTCGGCCTCACGACGCAGGGTCTGAATGGGGCGCTCCTGAATAAGTTGTTCGAACCAACGGATCAACTCCTCGCGCGACTTGCCTGTGAGGTTGTCGCCCTCGGGCAGGTCGGAAGGGGCAGAGAGGGCCTCTTCGGGGGTCTCCTCCCCGAGTTCCAACTCCTCACCCTGGGCAGCCAGGGCGGCCTCTTCATCGGTGAAATCCACCTGTTCCGAAAGCGGGCTTTCGGTCAAATCGGTTGCCGGCTCCTGCACGGGAGCCTCCGTAGCGGTCATCTGCGCATCCTCGGCCTTGGGGCCGATCTGCTCCTCGGGAGCAGGAAGGTTCGAATTCTTGGTAGTCATCTCTTGAAGTTTTAGTGTTTGCTCTATACAAAGTATAGAAACCGCGCAAAGATAACCATTTTTTTGTGGGTTGAGGCAACTTTTTGCCAGAATTTTATTACCTTCGCAAAAAAAACAGGAATCACAGCCGATGAACTACCGTATTCTTCTTGTTGATGATGAGCCCGATATCTTGGAGTTTGTGGGTTACAACCTGCAAAAAGCCGGCTATGAACTCCGCACCGCCTCGGATGGTTGTGAGGGGGTGGAGACGGCTCGTGCGTTTCGGCCCCACCTGATTTTGCTCGATCGCATGATGCCCCGCATGGATGGGGTGGAGGCGTGTCGCCGTATTCGGGAGCTGTCCGGAATGCAAGATGTTATGGTGGCTTTTCTGACTGCCTTGGGGGAGGATCAGCAGCAACTCGAAGGCTTCGATGCCGGAGCGGATGAGTATATTCAGAAACCGATCAGCATGCGTTTGTTGATGAGCCGGGTGGCAGCCATGCTCAAGCGGGTGGCAGTGGAGATGGATGAGGGCCTTGAGATCGACTCGGAAAAACACGTTGTTTCGCTTAATGGCAATCAGTTGCGTCTCCCGAGAAAGGAGTATGATCTGCTCTGTCTGCTCGCCTCGGAACCCGGACGGATCTTCTCGCGTGAGGAGATTCTGGCCCATGTCTGGGGCCGCGATGTGGTGGTGGGCGACCGTACGGTGGATGTACATGTGCGCAAGTTGAGAAGTAAGATCGGCGAGGAGTTGATCGAGACCATTAAGGGATTTGGATATAAATATACGCTTTGATTTTTGCGCCAAGAGAGGGCAATAACGGTTAAATATTCGTAGTGGCGAGAGAAATGACGGACTGCTTGTTTGGGCGGGCAGGGCCGGAGATTTCTCTCTTTTTTCTTTCGGAAAGTGGAAAAATCGCAATTTTTTCTAAAAAGCGGCAAAATGCGGTAGAAGATTCCCATATTTTTTTATTATATTTGCATGATCGCTTGGAGGCTTCCTTTTTTGGGCCGGGGCTTGTGTGAATCCCCCTCCTTGCGTGGCAGAAGATGTGGCTTAGAACTTAAACAAAATAACAGTAAAAGACGTATTATGGTAATTTTGGTTTTGAACTGCGGTAGCTCGTCGATCAAGTATCAGGTGATCGACATGGAGGCTTCCGAGAGTAAATTGTTGGCCAAGGGTTTGGTTGATCGTATCGGTCTGCCCGAGGGGCTGCTCACTCACAAGCCGGTTGGCAAGGAGAAGTTTGAGGTTCAGCAGCCGATTCCGAATCACACGCAGGGTATCGCCCTGGTGATGGAGTCGCTTACCCACCCCGAGCACGGTGTGATCACGTCGCTTGACGAGGTGAAGGCCGTTGGCCATCGCGTGGCTCATGGCGGCGAGTATTTCCCTGAGAGCACCCTCATTGATGAGGATGTGAAGGCGAAGATTCAGGAGCTCTGTGTGATTGCTCCGCTCCACAATCCCGCCAGCCTGCAGGGTATCGAGGCGATCGAGACGGTATTGCCCGGTGTAAAGCAG
>CAZRJU010000107.1:0-5473 GCA_964600455.1 uncultured Alistipes sp.
ACGGGTAACATGGAGTTGCAACTCGACCGCAAGCTGGCCGACAAGCGCATCTACCCCGCCGTCAATGTGATTGCATCGGGTACTCGCCGCGAGGATCTGCTGCTCAAGCGCGAGGTAATGAATCGCACCTGGATCCTAAGAAAATACCTCTCGGAGATGACCACCGTGGAGGTGATGGAGTTCCTGCAGAAGCAGATGAACCTGACCGAAAGCAACGAGGAGTTCCTTGCCACAATGAATCAATAACGGAGCTCCATGCGACAGCTTTTACTGACTGCAATACTCCTCCTTGGGGGAGTATTGCCCTCTTTTGGATGGGGACAAAAAGGACACGATGTGGTGGCCTATATCACCGAATGTCACCTCACACCCCGTGCAGCCCGCGCCATTGATCGAGTACTGGAGGGGCACTCGCTCGTCTATTGGTCGAACTGGATGGACAACGCCAGCCATATCCCCGCTTATGCCTACACCAAAACGTGGCACTACCTGAATATCGACGAGGGCAAGACGCTCCAAACAATGCCCCGCGAATCCAAGGGGGATATTTTGACGGCAATCGAGTGCTTGGTGAGCGGCCTTAAAAGCGGAGGGCTCTCCCCCGAGGAGGAGAGCGTATACCTGCGCATGCTGATCCACCTGGTCGGGGATCTGCACTGCCCCATGCACACGGGCCACCTGAGCGATCTGGGCGGCAACCGCTGGAAGGTGCGCTACTTCGGGCGCGAAAGCAACCTGCACACGGTGTGGGACAGTTCTTTAGTGGAGTCGGCTCACAAGTGGGGCTACACCGAGTGGCAACGCGAGTGCGATCGCCTTGACCGCCACACGGCCAATGCAATCTGCCGGGGCACCCCTACCGATTGGCTGCTCGAGACGGCTGCTCTCTGCCACGAAATCTACGCCTCAACCCCCGAGGGAGCCAACCTCTCCTATGACTATGTAGCCCGCTATGCGCCCCTTATCGAGCAGCAATTCGTGCGTGGCGGCCACCGTCTGGCCCACCTGCTCAACGAGATCTACGATTAAATCACACCACGCCCCCACCCAAGGGGCCGTTCACACGCCCACCCGCGCCGCTTTGTGCTTCCGGGTGGGCCTTTTGTTCGATTGGTCGGATCGGTTTTTGGGACAAAAGGCGTGGACATTTTGACCTCGCAGGGGCTACTCAAAAGGGCTACCTTTGCCCCACTATGAGAAGAGAGGGAATAAAAAACAGCGTGCTGATACTCGCTCTCGCGCCCCTTCTAATGGGTTGTAACTACTTTGAAGAGCACCCCTACGACAGCGATGTGCAAGGGGCTCGAGAAGTGAACAACACCCAGATCATCCGCATCGAAGAGGCAACCAAGGGGCAGAAGGAGTTTTGTTTTGCCGTGATCAGCGACACGCAGGGACACTACGACGAGACCGTAAGGGCGGTCGAGGCACTCAACCGACACGACGACCTCGACTTTGTGATCCACTGCGGCGACCTCTCGGATTTTGGTATGAAGAAGGAGTTTCAGTTCCAGCGCGACATCCTTGCCGGATTGCGGGTCCCCTATGTAGCCCTGATCGGAAATCACGACTGCCTGGCTACCGGAGAGGAGGTCTACGAGGTGATCTTCGGCCCCACGAACTTTGCCTTCAACACAGGCAACACTCGTTTTATATGCCTGAACACCAATGCCATGGAGTATGACTACGCCACTCCTGTTCCCGATTTTTCGTTTCTTAGGCAGGAGCTGAACCATCTGAACCCGGCAATCGAGCGCGTGGTCTATGCCATGCATGTTCGCCCGGGCGAGTTTCAGTTCAACAACAACGTGAAGGAGCCCTTCCAAGAGATGCTGCACAGCGCTCCCGGGCTCCCGATCTGCCTCTACGGCCATGAGCACACGCTTCGAGTCGACGATCTCTTTCAGGACGGGATCCTCTACTACCAGTGCCCCGACATCAGCAAACGTTGCTACCTGCTCTTCCACTTCACGGAAAATGACTACACCTATGAAGCGCTCTATTTTTAGGCTGTTGACCCTCTTGTTGCTGCTTGGGAGTTGCGAAGTACGGGCAGAAGAAAGGCCCCCACGCGATCGGCGGGTGGAGCACTCACGCGAAGGGTGGGCCCGCATCATCCCCACACACGTCAAGTTGCAGTATGCCGGCAGCATGGGGCTCATCTCGGGAGGTTTTGGTTGGGACTATGGGCGCAAACGGCGCTGGGAGAGCGATATTTTGGTGGGCTACCTCCCCAAATACAACTCCAAGCGGGGACACATCACCTTCACGCTCAAGCAAAACTATATCCCTTGGCGAGCGCAGTGCGGCGACCACTTCTCGGTCGAACCCCTCTACGGTGGCCTCTACCTAAGCACCATCTTTGGCGAGGAGTTCTGGAGCCGACAGCCCGAGCGCTACCCCTCGGGCTACTACTGGTTTTCGACCCGCATGCGCATCCACCTCTTTGCCGGCTGCCGTGCCACCTGGCACCCGCGGCCCCACCAAGAGAGCAGCATCCGCGAGGTTACACTCTTCTTTGAAGTGAACACCTCCGACCTCTATATTGTCCGCAAGGTGGGCAACAGCTACCTTGACTTAGACGACATTATCGGCCTCTCGCTCGGAATAAAGCTCCAGCTCTTTTAACCGCATTGGTCAAACAGTCGAAAAGCATGCGCCAAATAGCGCCAAAATAAACCAAATTGAACAATGATTCTATTTTGTTTGCTATTTTTGTCGAAATTTTTACAGCTACGATGGAAGAAAAAACGATTACACGCTTCAGTATCGAGGAGTTACACCAACGCCGCCCCAATGCCCGCGGCATCTACGACAAGGGATGTTTTATCGTAAAGACTTACCACAGCGATGATATCGATGCTGATCTTTTGGACTACCCCTGCCGCATCAATGCCTTCTTTATCGCCATCTTGCACGAGGGAGAAGGGAGCATCTCGGTAAACCTCAACGAGTACAAGATCAAGGGGCCCAGCCTGTTTATCAACACCCCGAGCAATATCCTAAATTTCTCCAGTCCCCGAGAATCACACGGCTACACCATCGGCTTCGAGGAGTCGTTCGCCAATGAGTTGAGCCTCAACCTCAATGTCAAGGGGATGCTTCCGCTCCTTTTAGAGGTGCAGAAGAGCCCCGTACTGGAGATCAGCCACGAAGAGTGCGACGAGTTGATCCACATCGTACATGAATTGGGCCGCGAGATGAGCCGCCCGGAGAAGGGCTTTATGCACAAAGAGATCATCCAATGCTACTTCTCGTTGCTCCTGGTACGCATCGGTGAGATTGTGCATACCCGCCTAAAAAGCAAGGTCGAAACCGCCACCTCGGCCAAGAGCCGCAACGAAGAGTACTTCACCCGCTTTATGGAGGAGTTGGGCAAACACTACCAAGAGGAGCGCTCGGTGGGCTTCTACGCCTCGAAGCTCTGCATCACACCCAAGTACCTCACCACCATTATCAAGCGCGTGAGCGGGCGCTCGGCTGCCGAATGGATCGACTCCTATGTGATTTTGGAGGCCAAGAACCTATTGCGCTACTCCAACCTGAGCATCCAGGAGGTGGCCTATCAACTCAACTTCCCCAACCAGAGTTTCTTCGGCAAATACTTCAAGCACCAAACCGGTTACTCCCCTTCGGCCTACAAGATGCTCAAGTAGCAAGGCCCCGAACAACCTTTTGCTAAAGACAAAGCACCCCTCCCGATTTGGATCAGGAGGGGTGCTTGTATTGGCACTCGAGCCTTTACTGCTCGACGGGGCGTTTCTTCTCGGCCTTCACACGCAGGCGGGAGAAGCCCTGAAGCAGGCGCTCTTCGGTGGTCTTCGACGAGTCGTAGACAACCGTTACCTCCTTGGTGGGAAGATCAACCGAGAGTTCCTCGATACCACGGCAAAGGTTGGGCAGATTCTCCTCAATCGTCTTAGCGCAGTGGGGGCAGTCGATATCGGTTACAAAGACTGCGGTTACCAGTTCACCGGCGCTCTTACGATCGCGCTTGTTCTGGGCATCCACTTGGGTTACGGCCAAGGCCATCAGGGCCACGATACAGGCCATCAAAAACTTTTTCATTGCTTTCTGTTTTAGGTTATTGTTTTTAACTTTTTTATCCGATTAGCTGCAATTAATAGAGATTAAATCGCATCCCGATATAGATTTTTCGGCCCATCAACGGCCCCCACACTACCGAAGAGTTGAACGAAGAGGCAAAGGGGTTGTCGCCCTGATGGAACTTGTGGCCATCCACGACGATGGGAGCATCCTGCGTGTAGTCGAGAATATTCTCACAACCGAGGTAGATATCGAAACGCCCGATCTTGCGGCTCACCTGTGCAAAGAGCATCGGATAGGAGGGCGAGTAGTGCACCTCCTCCACGCGGCCATCCAGCGAGGGGAGGCGCGAAGGGCCGTTGTACTGTGCCGTCAGGTCGAAGACCCAGCGACGGAACTTGGTGGCGTATTGCAGATTGAGCAGGGTCTTATACTCGCTGATCAAGGGACGCTCGAGGCGGTAGGTCGAGTGATCGGGACGATTCAGTGTGATGGCACTATCCGTATAGCGGAACGTAGCAAAAATATCGAAACGCTCGACCGGCGTCCAGGTAAAGTCGATCTGGTAGGAGTCCGTATAGGAGAGCGAACCCGTGTTGTAGAAGCATACAGCCCCGGGCATATACTCCTGATCGGCCACCACCTGGTTATAGAAGCGGGTACGGAAGTAGTCGAAACTAAGGGTGGCATCGTGCTCCTGAACAAGGGTAAAGGTCTGCGTCAGGCTTCCACCAAAGGTGAGGGCCTTCTCCATGCGGTCGATCTCTTCAAAAGCGATATGCTCCCCCCGATCATTCACAAAGCGGATCTCCCGACCTGTGGCCAAGACGCCGATATTGTCGGTCATGAGATTCGTCGAGCGATAGCCCATACCGGCCGAAGCACGCAGCACGGTGGTCGGTGTAATATTCCAACGCAGATGGCCACGCGGCGTGAAGTAGAACTTCTCGTAGAAGGTGTTGTAGTCGCCACGAGCCCCCACCACCAAGGAGAATTTGTCGTGGATCGAGTAGGTATATTCGGCATAGAGCCCCACTTCGTGCTCCTCTCGATCCAGAGCAAAGGGTGTTCGGTTTATAGCCACCTGATCGGCCGCAAGGGTGGCAATGGTGATATTCTCCAAATGCTCGTCGTAGAGGTGCATCTGCCCCGTAAGGCCCATAATGAGCGACGAGCGCGGCGTGAAGTAGTGGTTATACATCAGGTTGGCCGAGAGAGCATGCTCGCGCCCGGCATAGTCGTTCAGGCCAAAGTAAGCCTCCTCGTTGAAGTGCTCATAATCGACAATCATGGCGAAGCTCGAGCGCAACTCCTCGTCACGCTCCTCGTCATAGACCGAGGCCCCTACCGGCATACCCAACTTGATGTAAGCGTTGATGTTGCGGTTGTTGATATGCGAGCCATAGATTCCCTCATTGAGCACTCC
>CAZRJU010000108.1:0-5399 GCA_964600455.1 uncultured Alistipes sp.
AGAGCGGCTTATAGAGCAGTGTTGCGGCAATCAGTCCGACAAAACCGGCCCAGTTCAAGATTGTGTTTTGGCGTTTATCAAGTCTGGGCAGTCGGATAAACATGGCAAAGAAGAGGGCCCAGATGCCGAGTGTGATCAGTGCGGCAGCCCAAGGAGCGAACTCCGTAAGGCGTCCCATGCGCGTATTGCCCAGGATGATGGCAAAAGCGGCCAACCAGATAAAACGGTGCAGGGCACTTCCTGCCACCTGCCAACCGCTCACTCCCTTCTCTTCGCGGCGACGCAGGGCCAAAGGCATGGCTGCACCCATTGAGAAGAGGAAGAAGGGGAATACCAAATCGACCCAGGTGATACCCGCCACTTCGGGGTTAAAGGCGAAGGTCGGAGGGGGAAGCTGGGCGTGGAACATGGCGGCCGGCAGTTGGGCATCCCAAAGCATTTGCCCCGAGATAACCATGCCGATAATGGCTAAAGCACGCAAAAAGTCGATTGCTGCTACACGTTTCATAGTGAGATTGGGTTATTTACGCAGGTACTTCATCTCTCTGAGATAGTTGACCCACAAATAGTAGGCTTCGGGGTGGAGGTGGACACCGTCCTTTGTCAGGTCGATTCGTACCTCCCCGTTTTCGTTCTCCAAAACGGAGGCAATATCCACCCACGTAGCTCCACCCTCGGCACAAAGGCCCTCAAGCAGTCGGTTGAGCTCCTTGACCTGTGCCTGCTTGCCCTTGATGTAGTCGTAGGCCAGCACCTGGTCGTTGGGTGTGATAACGCTCTGGATGTAGATTTGGCAGTCGGGTACCTCACAGCGAATCATCTCCACCATCTGTTGGAAGTTGGCAAAGATGTCACTTACGGCGTAACCGGCCGAGAGATCATTCACTCCGGCCATCAAGAAGATCTTTCGTGGCTCAAAGCTGAGGATCTCGGGCAGGCGGTCTAATATGCCGTAGGTGTTGTCGCCCCCGATGCCGCGATTCACAATATCCTTTTCGTTGCTCAGAAAGGCCCACCATCCCTGCTCGGTGATGCTGTCTCCAATCCAAACAACACCGTGAAGGGGCATACCCTCGCGGGTATGCGCCTCACGGCGGCAGTCGTAATAAGCGTTACGAAATTTTGGGCTCTGAGCCGCCAAAGGAAGCGTCACAAAAAGCAACAGCACCGTCCAAATCAACCGCTTCATCTTATTGGCAGCTTAGAGATTAAAGTTCAGCCTTTACCTGGTCGATACCGGCCTTGGCATAGCTCCACATATCCCCCTTCTTGAGGTGGATCATGTCGAAAAGGAAGTAGCCGTTGCAAGCGTCGTAGCAAGCCTTCACCGAGTTGGTGATGGCATCCCACTCCTGCTGGTCGGTATACTTGTCGTCGTAGTCCCAGTTACCCACATCGGGGCCACCGCATACGAGCGGACAGGCACCCTGGATGCGCTTCATGGCCAACTGGCAGAAGCCCTGCATGGTCCACTCGCTCGAACCATAAACATTGCCGGGCGATGCGTAGGCACCGATGAGCATGTGATCCATCAGGTCGGCGTAGCCATAATTCTTATAGTCGGCCGTAGCCCAGTTGTACTCGTAGGAGGGATCATAGTCGGGGCTTGCCCAGTTCACACCCACATCGTAGTAGGTGCTGTACCAACCACCTACATAGACACCGAACTTCACGGTGCTGTTCACGCTGCGAACAGCCTCCTTTGCCTCGGTCATCAGGTCGTGAATCGTCTTGGCACGGAACTCCAGCCACTTCTTCAGGTGCTTGTACTGCGAGAACATGTTGGCATTCACCGTACCGGAGTGGCCGGCGGGCAGTACATCACGGTTGAAGTCCACGCTCTCGCCTACATACTCGGCAAAGGCGGCCAACGTCTCCTCCGAGCAGTCGCTGAGCATCGAGTCGAAACGACCGCGGTCGAGGATGATACCATCCAGCTCGGTATAGGCAGCCAGATCCTTCAGCAGGTTGCAGATATAGGCCTTCACCTCGGCATTGTGGGGGTTGAAGAAGTAGGTCGACTCGTCCGTGTCGAGCGTGTTTTTGAAACCGTCAGCGGTGTTGAGTACCGTAGCCCACTCCTTCTTCGAGGAGTCGCGTACGAGAATACCCTGCGAACCCAGGCTCGAGGTGTTACCACCGGCCATCGTGTTGAAACCGGCGTGGATGCGCAGACCCAACTCGTGGCCGATCTCGATAAAGGTACCCAGGTAGTCCCAGGTAGCCGTGCGCTGGATCTTCAGGTAGCCCTGCCCCGTTACCCAGGCACCCAACCAAGCCACCTGATCGCAGTGGCTCGTCTGGAAGAGTACATCACCATTCGTGGGGCGTACGTCTACCACAACATCCGTAAAGCCGGTCTCCTTAGCCAAGGTCAAATCACGACGGATCTTCTCCTGGTCGTTGGCAAAATCGGGGAAGTTGGCGGCAGCATCCACCCAGATATACATCGGATTGGTCGTGGGGCCTTCGGGCACCGTGGGCTCCTGCTCCTCGGGCAGCTGCGCGGTCGTCATCTTGATGGCACTCACCGAGGCGTAGCTATCCGTGCGTACAGCCGCATAGATGTTGTAGGAGGTCTCGTCAAAGAGGTTCTCGATGGTATAGGTGCCGCTCTGGGTGGCATCCACAGCCGTACCTAAGCTGATTATGTCGGCAGCCGAGAGTTGCTTCTCGTCTTCGATCGACTCAATGCAGTAGTAGGCGCACTCTGTGGCGTTGGCCGGGGTGATCGTGAACTCCAACGAGTTGGAGGTAGCCGTTCCGGCCGTGATCTCTACCGTAGGCATCGGATCCATGCCGGGACGTGCAGGAAACTCATACACAGGGTTCTTCTCGTCCGTGCAGGCGGCCAAGGCGCTCAGCATGGCCATTGCTAAAAATAATCTCTTCATCTTTTGTTACGTTGTTTTTGTCGTTGTTATTTTAGAACCCATAGCCCCGATCAAGGGGCTATGGATTAAGAGAGGTTACTGGGCGATGCAGTCGAACTCAACGCATCCTACATAACCGTTGCAGAACATGAAGTAGCCACGCATGAAGTAGCCGTTCTCCGTTACATGGAGTTTCACATCTTGTACAGCGTTACCATTCACACCGTCGTTGGCACGACCTCCGTAGTAGCCATAGGCACCACTCAGATCGAGACCGTCGTCGTTGTTCAGGCCGAAGATCGTGCAGTCGGGATAAGCCATTATGCCATTATCCAGATCCTGAGTGATCTCTCCGGTGAAGGTCTGCGGATTCTTGGCCGTGAATACCCACATATCGCCGGCGATACCCCACGAGAAGAAGGACTCGGCCGTGGCAGCAGCGTAGTTCACACCATTGAAGGTTACGGCATCAACAGCCTTAATACCCTCATTACCGCTCAACGTACCCATGATGTAGGTCTTGGCTGCATTGGTCGTACCGTCGATCCAGCTAAGCTGGTTCATCGAGTAACCGACGGCGAAGAAGTCGGCCGTGGCATCGGTACCCATGCGGATAGCATCACCATTGGTCCAACCGTTCACGCCGGTAATCTGGCACCAGTAGGGCTGCTGATCCACTACCTGACCATCCTTAATCGTCCAGGTAATGTTCGAGGTCGTACCGCCCGACGTCCAACCGCAGTAAGCTGCCTGGATAGTAGCGTCGCCATAGACATCACCCCATACCGAGATGTGGTCGCCATAAACATCCGACGTCGGGAACTCGATGAAGAGCTCGGGCGTGGAGTTCATATCGCGCATACGGTATACGCGGAAGATAGCACCATCATCCGGCGTGCGGTTGTTGATCAGGATATGACCCTTGTGATCGGTGGTGAGGTAGTAGTTCGAGGTAGCACCCTTAAGCGAACCGATGTTGATCGTGCCAACCGGGGTACCCGTCTTGGTGTCGAGAACGATAGGATCCTGACCGCGTGTGTTGATGAACAGGTAGTCGTCCGTAGCACCGATACCGGTGGTCAAGTCGAGCGTCGTTACACCCACAGACGAGAGTCTGGCCGTCCAAAGCAGGTTGGCGCTACCCTCACGAGCACCTTCGGGTACACGTACGGGCTCGCTCTGCTGCAAATACCAGTCGCGCTTCGTAACACCGTCCTGAGCGATCACCGTGAACTTCTTGGGCTCCTCGGGCGAGCACCAGAAGGCGGTCTCGGCTGGGTCGGGCACGATACGAGCGTGCGGCGAGAGGGTATACTCGGCAAAGACATTCTTCAACTCGTTGAAGTAGATGAGCGAAGCCTTTGCACCGGCCTTATCAATAATTGCCGAGAGACCCAACTCGGGAATCGAGAAGCTCTCGATATCGCAAGCCGAACTCTTGGCCAGGACGGCACGGATCATCCACTCGCTGCGCTGCTTCTTCTGGTCGGTCAGCATCACCTTATAGGTCTGCGTGAGGTCGATCGTCGTGAGCTTGGGCTCGATCGTGGCGTTGTCGTCCAAGTTGAAGTGTACCCATACCTTCGTGTAGTCCTCCAGTTTCGTTACGACGTCGGACGTTACGGGAATGTTGTAGGGTACCTGCACGGTAATCACGCGCTTCTCGTAGTCGATCTTACTGCTAAAGCTAGCACCTGCATCGGCCGTACGATAGGCTTCCCACGTGGGGTATACCGTAAAGTTGTTGATGCCTTTATTGGCGACCGCAGGAACCAGCTCCTCCGGCTCTTGGCACGCCGTAAAGGGAAGAACGACGGCCAATAACATCCAAATTATACTCTTTTTCATAGTAGTCGTAGATTAGAAATGCCATTCGGGGAACTGCTGGATCGAATTGTTGTTCTGCAACTCGCCATCAGGGATCGGAAGACGATACATGCGGTTGAGGAACTTACGATCCTGACCGTCTGCATCTACATAGGAGTAGCGGTAACCCGAACCCTCCTTCGTGATCTTCAGACCGTGTACGCGGTAGTTCGAATAGGCCTCTTCGGCAAGCTGCCAACGGCGCATATCCCACCAAAGGTGACCCTCATAGGCGAGCTCGATCTTACGCTCGTGCATCAGCGCCTCAAAGGCAGCCTCGCCCGTCAGCGTTAGGTCGGTAGGCAGCCCTACGCGGCTACGTACCTGAGCAATGTAACCCATGGCGGTAGCGTCGTTGCCCAGCTCGAGCTCGGCCTCAGCCAGGATCAGCAGCACCTCAGCTAAACGAAGCTCAACCCACGTCGAGGTCGAAGCCACGTTCGTCAGATCGAGATTGCTCTCCTGACGGTACTTGCGCATGTAGTAACCCGTTACGGTCTTACCAAAGGGATAGTCCTCTACACCGTAGTCCACATAAGTACCATAGGTACCCTCTACGCAGCACTCCAACTTGTTACCCTTCCACATTGCACCGTTGTAGAGGATCGTAGCGGCGAAGCGGGGCTCCAGCTGCTCGTAGGGAGGATACTCGGTCGTACC
>CAZRJU010000109.1:0-5393 GCA_964600455.1 uncultured Alistipes sp.
GTTCTCCAAGTGGAGGCGGGCAACCTCCTCGTCGAGGTGCTTGGGCAGACGGTAGACCCCGATCTCGAGCTCCTGCTCCCACAGCTCCAATTGTGCCAAGCACTGGTTGGTGAAGGAGTTGGACATCACAAACGAGGGGTGACCCGTAGCGCAACCCAAGTTGACCAAGCGGCCCTCGGCTAAAACGAAGATCGAGTGGCCGTCGGCGAAGGTATACTTATCCACCTGGGGCTTGATCGTGGTCTTGATCGCATCGGAGGCCTCCAGGCGGGCCATCTGGATCTCGTTGTCGAAGTGGCCGATGTTGCAGACAATGGCCTGGTCGCGCATCTTGAGCATGTGCTCCAAGGTGATGATGTCGCGGTTACCCGTGCAGGTAACATAGATGTTACCCTCGGCAAGGGCACTCTCCACCGTCTTTACCTCGAAGCCCTCCATGGCGGCCTGCAGGGCGCAGATGGGGTCGATCTCGGTAACAATCACGCGGGCGCCATAGGAGCGCATCGAGCGGGCACATCCCTTGCCCACGTCGCCGTAGCCGCAGACTACGACCACCTTGCCGGCGATCATCACATCGGTAGCACGCTTGATACCGTCGGCCAACGATTCGCGGCAGCCGTAGAGGTTATCGAACTTCGACTTCGTGCAGCTGTCGTTGACATTGATGGCCGGAACGAGCAGCTTGCCGGCCTCCTGCATCTGGTAGAGGCGGTGAACACCCGTCGTGGTCTCCTCGCTCACACCCTTCCACTCGGCCACCGTACGGTGCCACTTGGTGGGATCCTCCTTGAGCAGTTGGCGCAGCGTGTCGAGGATCACCGCCTCCTCGTGCGACGAGGCCTCATAATCGAGTGTCGAGGCATCCTTCTCGGCATCGTAGCCCTTGTGGATCAGGAGCGTGGCATCGCCTCCGTCGTCGACAATCAGGTTGGGGCCCTTGCCGCCCGGGAAGCTCAACGCCATGGCCGTACACCACCAATACTCCTCCAAGCTCTCCCCCTTCCAGGCAAAGACCGGAACTCCCGCCTTGGCAATGGCGGCAGCGGCATGATCCTGCGTCGAGAAGATGTTGCAGGAGCACCAGCGCACCTCAGCGCCTAACTCCACCAACGTCTCGATCAGGATAGCCGTCTGGATCGTCATGTGCAGCGATCCCATCACGCGTACCCCCTTCAGGGGCTTCTTCGGGCCATACTTGCGGCGTACGGCCATCAGGCCGGGCATCTCGTGCTCCGAAACCTCAATCTCCTTACGTCCCCACTCGGCAAGCGACATATCGGCCACCTTATAGGGTAAATTTTGATCTAAAAACATGGTTTTCTCTATCTTCAGTGTTTGATTTCAATTGGCTTACAGCTCTTGTTTGCGCAGGATCTCACGGGCCAATAGCAGATCCTCCCTTAACTGGCGGCCGAGGGCCTCGATGGAGTGGAACTGCACCTCGCCACGCAGTCGTTGCTTTAGCTCCACTTCGATCGTTTGGCCGTAGAGCTCTCCGCCCGCATAGTCGAGCAGGTGGCTCTCCAAAAGGCGTTTTTGGCCCCCTACGGTGGGGTTGGTGCCTAAGTTTGAGAGGGCGAAGTACTCCTTGCCCTGCACCCTCACGCGGCTCAGGTAGACCCCGTCGGGGTAGTCGCTCTCCCGGTCAACCTCTAAATTGGCTGTCGGGAAGCCGAGTTTGCGGCCCAACTGTCGCCCCGGTATGATGCGTCCCTCGAAGTGCATGGGTTAGATCTGCTGGGTGAGTTTCTGAACCAGGCGCACCTGGGAGAAGAACTCCTTGGCAAAGACGCGCAGCACCGTGTAGGAGGGAATGGCCAACAGCATGCCGACGATACCGGCAATGGAACCGGCGATCAGGATCACCAGGAAGATCTCTAACGGGTGGGCCTTCACGCGCTCGGAGTAGAGCGTGGGTTGGAGGACAAAGTCGTCGAGCCCCTTGATGAGCAGGAGCGAGCAGATGATGATCGTAACCGTATGGCCAACGCCCATGCTCTCGATCGGGCTCACCATGCCCATAAAGACCGACATCACGCCACCGATAAGCGGCCCGGCATAGGGAACTACATTCATCACCCCCATAATCAGCCCGATAAAAGCGGCATCCTGTGCCCGCATGCCGAAGAGTATCATCACCAATGACACGGTGGTAAAGAGGATCAGACTCTCGGCCAAAATACCCGTAAAGTAGCGCGAAAGCAGGTGGGTTACCGAGTCCAACGCACGGGTGATATTCTCCTGGTAGTGCTCCGGGAACATCGCCTTGACCATCGAGAAGAAGAGCCCATCCTCCTTCATGAAGAAGAAGGTGATGAACGAGATCGAGAAGAAGGCGATCACCCCCGAGAAGAGCAGTCCGACAGCCGACGAGAAGGCCGTATTGATGCTCTTGAGGTTGATCAGGTTCTTCAACATCTGGATCATGCTCTCCTGGAGCGAGAACTCGCCACCAAGCCCCGGAGCCACATGGCGCAGGCTCTCCTGCACCTGCTGGATCGGCTCGCGGGCAGCACCCAGTACGGCACGGTAGTCGATCTCCGAGAGGTGGACAATCTTGCTCGAAATGAGCGGGATAAGCAGTGATCCGAGGGTAAAGACCACCACCCAGATTGTGATCAGGGTGATGAGGGCTCCTAAACTACGCGGCACCTGCCAACCCCGTATGTGCAGACGACACAACCAAGCCACCAACGGGCGACACATAACCGCCAGCACGGCCGAGATCAGCACATAGATAACCACCGACGAGAAGTACCACACCAAAAAGCAGATGGCTGCCGTGATGATACATCCCAGTAGCAGGCGGATCAATCCTTGGGGCGTTGTGTTCATGACTACGAAACAAAGAGGTCGGTTTAGGCTTTATTGCGCTTGAAACGGGCGATCGGCGTCTGCGATCCCACCACGGGATCACCGATCTCCACCAGAACCTCGCTCTCCTTGGGAATCAGTACATCAATACGCGAGCCGAACTTGATAAAGCCCGATACGGAGTTCTGCTCCACGTAGCTGCCCACCTTCATATAGGAGACGATACGACGGGCCACCAGACCGGCAATCTGACGGAAGAGTACCTCTTCACCCTGCGGGGTCTTGATTACGGTTGTCGTACGCTCGTTCTCGGTCGAGGACTTGGGATGCCAAGCCACTAAGAAGCGCCCGGGGTGGTACTTGAAGTAGCTCACCTCTCCGGCCACCGGGACCCAGTTCATGTGGACATTCGTTACCGACATAAAGATCGAGATCTGCAACATCTCGCGCTTGAGGCACTCCTCCTCCTGAACAACCTCCGTTACGACCACGCGGCCATCGCAGGGCGAGAAGATCAACTCCTCGTCGTGGATCCTGACGCGGCGGGGCTCACGGAAGAAGGCCACGATAAAGAACCAGAAGAGCAGCAGCAATACGGCACTTACCCACAAGAGCGACATGCCGGCATGCTGATCCACCAGATAGTAGATCAAAAGCCAGATCAGGGCGCATAGAACTCCCGAAACCAGGATGATTTGATAACCTTCTTTATTGATTTTCATAAGTGGTATAGTTTTTCGGTTAGAGATTCAGGATTAAAATAAGCACCAGGGCCACAGGGGCGGCCACAAGCAGCGCATCGAAGCGGTCGAGTACCCCACCATGGCCCGGAATTAGCGACCCCGAGTCCTTCACACCGGCCTTGCGCTTGAACGACGATTCGATCAGATCCCCCAATACGCCGCTAACAGCTACCAGCAGGGCCAGGAGGATCCACTTCTTGGGATCGGCCTCCAGTACCCGGGCGGCCACATAGCCCATCAGAGCGGCACCGACGAGTCCGCCGATAAAGCCCTCCCACGACTTCTTGGGCGAGATGCGCTCGCAAAGACGATGGCGGCCACAGGTGATGCCGACCAGGTAGGCAAAGACGTCGTTGGCCCAGATGATGAAGATCAGGAAGAGTAACGTCTTCGACGACATCAGGCCGATCATCGTGAGCGCTATGATGGGCAGCAGCACATAGAACCACCCCATGAGCGTCGTGGCGGAGTCCTGTAGCGTGTTCTCCGAGCGGAAGAGGGCCGTAGAGAGGAGCAACGGCATACTCAGGATCGGCAGGGCAAGGGTAAAGGTAAATAATAAACCGTACAGATCCCGGTCGATGATCACTGCCAGCGAGAAGGCTAAATAGAAGGCCGTACCCAGGCCCAGACCTACTCCCCGCAGCGGGCTGTAACCACAGTGGCGGCAGAGGTTGTAGAACTCCCACAAACCTCCAACAAGGATCAGCCCCAATAAGAGGCAGAGCGACCACCGGGCATAGAGAATACCCAGTAGCACGGCTCCCAACATCACCACGCCGCTTGCGGTGCGCAGTAGCAGGTTCTTCAATTTATCGTTCATCATTGGGTCGTTTTAGGCATTTGTATTGGGTTCAGCGGCGGTCTCGGGGGCAACGTCGGCGTTTGTCTCAGGCGTTGCCTGCACCTCTTCTTCGCGCTGTTTCTTGCGCTTACCGAAGATACGTTCCACATCCTCGGTGAAGACCACCTCCCGCTCCAACAGCAGTTCGGCCAACTCTTTGAGCCCCTCGCTGTGGGCCTTGAGCGTCTCCTCGGCCATGCGGTAGGCCTCCTCTATGAGGCGTTTGGCCTCCTGGTCGATCTGCTGTGCCGTCTTCTCGGAGTAGGGCTTCGTGAGGGCCATGTCGCTTTGCCCCGTCGAGTCGTAGAAACTGAGAGTTCCCACCTCGGGGCTCATGCCGTAGTAGGCCACCATGGCATAGGCCTGCTTGGTGACGCGCTCCAGGTCGTTGAGGGCTCCGGTCGATACGCGGCCGAAGGTGAGCTGCTCCGATACGCGACCACCCAACGTGGCGGCCAACTCGTCCATGAGTTGCTCGCGTGTGGTGATCTGGCGCTCCTCGGGCAGGTACCAGGCGGCCCCTAAAGCCTTGCCACGCGGAATGATTGTCACCTTGATAAGCGGCGAAGCGTGTTCGCGCAGCCACGACACGGTGGCATGGCCCGCCTCGTGGTAGGCGATCGTGCGCTTCTCCTCGCGGGTGATGATCTTATTCTTGCGCTCCAGACCGCCGATGATGCGGTCGATGGCTGCGAGGAAATCCTCTTTTGCAACAAAGGGCTTGTTGTGGCGTGCAGCAATCAGGGCCGCCTCGTTGCAGACGTTCGCCAGATCGGCCCCGGAAAAACCGGGAGTCTGCCGCGCAAAGAAGGTCGGATCGAAATCGTCGGCCAGCTTGAGCCGTTTGATGTGCACCCGGATAATCGCTTCGCGTTCGGTGAGGTCGGGCAGTTCGACCATGATCTGACGGTCGAAACGTCCGGCACGCATCAGCGCCTTATCGAGAATATCGGCGCGGTTGGTGGCCGCAATGATAATGACCCCGGCATTAG
>CAZRJU010000110.1:0-5373 GCA_964600455.1 uncultured Alistipes sp.
GCTCTTCTCTGTGCGCTCGAGGTATTTGCGGTTGATCAACTCATCCTCCAAGCCGCCATCGAGCAGCGTCGAGATATACCCCTGGATGTTAAAAATCGGGGTCTTAAGCTCATGGGCCACATTGCCCAGATACTGCTTGCGGAACTTCTCGGTCTCCTTGAGTCGGGCGATCTCCTTGTCGTTGGTCTCGGCCCATGCGGTCAACTCCTCCGAGATATTCTCCACATGCTTATCCTTCATCTCGCTCAGGATCTCATGAGTACGCACATTGCGTGAGAGCACCAACGAGTAGATGGGCTTCAGCTTATAGGCCACATATTTGCGTACCACAAGCAACGCAAAGAGGGCCACCAGGATAAAGGTTACCACAAAAGCGATAAGCAGAATCCACCACACTTTCGTGAAGAGAAACATGCCACAGGTTGTAATCAATGCGGCCAAGGCTGCGATCCAGAGGGATCCGGCCTCTTTTGTCTTGACAAAAAACATACCGACTACTAATTTATTTGTTTTACTCCTATCTACTTTTTCTTGCAATTATGGGCATTCCCGATCTTCACCCAGGCACGAACGGCCCAGGCGCGTGTTACGGCCGCCTTCTCCAAAAGATAGCCGTTCTGCGGGGTGTAGGCCTGGATGTGCCACATATCGGGAGCATCCGTGGGCAACACGGTACGCAGAATGGTCTTGTCGTCGAGTTGGAGCACATATTCGCCCTCGGGTACGATCTCCTCGGGAGCCACTTCGCCAAGCACCACAATAGCCCCCGTCGGGATGTGGGGTGCCATCGAGAGGCCGCAATAACGCATGGCCATATCGCTCGACTCGGCGATCGGCACCGAAAGCTGACTTGCAGGGTGCAGTTTGACATCGCGGCCGAGGGTCTGTTCCACATCCACATCGTAGAAGGGGATAAAGAGTCGCCTATCCTCGGGTCGAATAAACATCTCCCCGATACCGGTCAAAAGCCACGCTTCGTTTACCTCGGGAAAGCGGGAGGTAACTCGACGAGCCACATCTCGTGAGATTCCGTTGTTACCACGTCGAATCTGATAGAGGTTCTCTCCTCGAGGCAGACCAATGTGGCGGGCAAAGTAGTTTACCGACATATTGGCCCAGTTGATTACAGCCTCTAATCTGTCCCAGCAGCCATCCTTGTTTGTTGCCATATCCTTGCTGTTTTTATAATTTTAATATTGTTTCTACAAAAAAAATGTTTACCTTTGCCATCCCGGTCCCATAGTTCAATGGATAGAATATAAGATTCCGGTTCTTACGATGGAGGTTCGAATCCCCCTGGGATCACTTTTAAGAGGAGTTGCGACTGATCTGTTTCGGCACTCCTCTTTTTTTGTGCCGATCAATCGTCTTTTTCGAGCCTTCGTTTACGCACCGGCCCCGCCTCTGTTTTTACCCCGCAATATTTACACTTCTTTTTTTGTTCAACTCGCTAATTGATAGTCAACTACAAACTCTTTTTTTGTAAATATTTCACGTACCGTTTCAGCGCTTTCCAATTTCTTGCAGACAAATTTACTAAAATTTCAGCAAATTACAAGAGTTTCTACCCGAAAATTGCAAAAAAATTTAAAGAGAGCGTGCGCTGTCTGCTCAAACGAACCAGATTTCCACCTCTTTTTGCCGGCCGGGGAGAGGGGATAAACGTAAAAAAAATCGATTTTGGGGTTCTGGGTTTTGAATTTTCACTATCTTTGTCAACGAATCAATCTTTTGCATATATAGATATGGGTGTTGACCGCAACCTGAGAAATATCGAGAGCGACTTAGAGTTTGAGAACCGCATCCGCCCGCAGGAGTTGGAGAACTTTGCCGGACAGGAGAAGACGGTTGAGAACCTGCACATCTTTATCAAGGCTGCCCTGATGCGGGGCGACTCGCTCGATCATGTTCTGCTACATGGCCCTCCGGGATTGGGCAAGACCACCCTGGCCAATATCATTGCTAACGAGATGGGGGCACAGCTCAAGACCACCTCGGGCCCCGTGCTCGACAAGCCGGGCGACCTGGCCGGTCTGCTGACCAACCTCAATGCGGGCGACGTGCTTTTTATCGACGAGATCCATCGCCTGAGCCCCATTGTTGAGGAGTACCTCTACTCGGCCATGGAGGATTACAAGATTGACATTGTATTGGATAAGGGCCCCTCGGCTCGCTCCATTCAGATCGAATTGGCCCCCTTCACCCTGATCGGTGCCACCACGCGCAGCGGTCTGTTGACCTCCCCCTTGCGTGCCCGCTTCGGCATTACCTGCCACCTGGAGTACTACGACGCACCTGTGTTGGCCGGCATCGTAAAGCGCTCGGCCCGTATTCTGGATGTCTCGATTGACGATGATGCAGCCCTCGAGGTGGCCCTGCGTTCGCGTGGTACGCCCCGTATTGCCAATGCGCTGCTGCGCCGCGTACGCGACTTTGCCATGGTCAAAGGAGAGGGCCATATCGACCTGGAGATCACCCGTTTTGGGCTCAAGGCGCTCAACATCGACTCGCGCGGATTGGATCAGATGGACAATAAGATCCTGGGGGCCATCATCGAAAAGTTTGGCGGAGGCCCCGTGGGGCTGAACACCGTGGCCACAGCCGTCAGCGAGGAGCCCGGCACGATTGAGGAGGTCTACGAGCCCTTCCTGATCAAGGAGGGTTTCCTGAAGCGTACGCCCCGTGGCCGTGAGGCCACCGAGTTGGCCTACGAACACCTGGGCTTCACCCGCCCCACCCCCGAAGGTTCGCTCTTCTAAACAAGCGGGGAAAGAATAAGCGAAACGTGTCCGCCTTTTCTTAGGTCGGACACGCTGCTCTTTTTTCTCGATTAAAGCACCTCATCAAGCGGCATGGAGAGGATCTCGCATGCGCCGATTCGGCGAGGAAGAATCCAGGCAATGCTATCGCCTTGGGACTTCTTATCCTGCCTCATGGCCTCCTTGAGGTAATTGGAGGCAATATCCACACTGCAAGGCAACTCCATGCGTTCGACAAGCGCCCTGATACGGGCCTTATCCAAAGGATTCAGAAGTCCGCGCGCCTCGGCCATGTCGGCCGCCATCACCAACCCGATGGCTACCGCCTCGCCATGATGCAACTCCGGCAGGCAGTGCTCGATGGCGTGGGCAAAGGTATGGCCCAGATTGAGTTTTCGTCGCTCGTCCTGCTCCCGCTCATCACGCTCCACAACAGCCGCCTTTTGTGCCACGCAGCGCCCGATCATCCACTCCGTAAAGGCCCGGTCGGAGCGGATCTCGGCAATGGTTCGCTGCTCCAAGGCCCCAAAGAGCTCCTCGTCGCCTAAGATCGCCATCTTGATCACCTCGGCCATGCCGCAACGAAACTCCCGATCCGAAAGCGTAGCGAGAAGCGCCGGATCACACAAAACAAAATCAGGTTGGCTGAAGCAGCCCACCATATTCTTATATTGAGCCAGATTAACTCCGTTCTTCCCCCCTACCGAGGCATCCACCTGCCCCAGAAGTGTGGTGGGCACAAAACCGAAGTGAAGACCCCGCATAAAGGTCGAGGCGGCAAATCCCGCCATGTCGCAGACAATTCCACCCCCGACAGCCAAAATAAAGGTGTGGCGGTCGGCGCCGTGTGCGATCAACTCCCGATAGATCTGCTCCACACTCTCCAACCGCTTATACGCCTCCCCTTCGGGCGTACGAATCACCACACGCCCCTTCATCAGCGAAGCATGAAGGAGTGCCACCGTGGGATCCGTGATGAAGATCACCTGCCGATAGTTTTGCAGGAGCGGCTCCAGCAACTCCTCCGCTGCCCCCATATAGAGCCGACTCTGCTGCTTGAGCACCAGGAAGGGATTTTGCAAAGTTTTCATCGTCATTTCCATTGAAAAGTTGAGCAAAATTAGTATAATTTTTTAAGAATTGTATTACCTTTGCCGTCAAAATATTCACACCATGCAGAAACTTCGCAACATTGCCATCATCGCTCACGTCGACCACGGTAAGACTACCCTGGTTGATAAGATGATTCTCCAGAGCCATGTGCTACGCGACAACGCCAAGCAGAACGAGGGACAGCTCATCCTCGACAATAACGACCTGGAGCGCGAGCGCGGCATCACGATCCTCTCGAAAAACGTATCGGTTATCTATAAGGATTTCAAGATCAACATCATCGACACCCCGGGCCACGCCGACTTCGGTGGCGAGGTGGAGCGTGTACTCAATATGTGCGACGGCGTCTTGCTCTTGGTCGATGCCTTCGAGGGTACCATGCCCCAAACTCGCTTTGTCCTGCAAAAGGCCCTTGCGTTGGGAAAGAAACCGATCGTGGTGGTCAACAAGGTGGATAAGCCCAACTGCCGTCCCGAGGTGGTCAACGAGCAGGTCTTCGATCTGATGTTCTCGCTCGATGCCACCGAGGAGCAACTCGACTACAAAACCATCTACGGTTCGGCCAAACAGGGGTGGATGTCCCACCTCTACAACGAGCCCACGTCGTCGATCGCTCCGCTGCTGGATGCCATCATCGACGAGATTCCTGCACCTCACGAAGAGGAGGGTACGCCGCAGATGCTGATCACCTCGCTTGAGTACTCCTCCTATACGGGCCGTATTGCCGTGGGTAAGCTCACGCGCGGCACGCTCAAGGCCGGCCAGCAGGTAACCTTAGCTAAACGCGACGGTGTAACGCTCCAGAAGAGCAAGATCAAGGAGCTGATGGTCTTCGAGGGCTTGGGCAAGAAAAAGGTTGAGGGGGTTCACTGTGGCGAAATCTGCGCCCTGACCGGCATCGAGGGCTTTGAGATCGGCGACACGGTGTGCGATTTCGAGCACCCCGAACCCCTCCCCCCGATTGCCATTGACGAACCCACGATGTCGATGCTCTTCACGATCAACAACTCCCCCTTCTTTGGCAAGGATGGCAAGTACGTTACCTCGCGCCACATCAAGGAGCGTCTGGATAAGGAGCTTGAGAAGAACCTTGCACTGCGTGTTGAGCCCGGCCCCTCGGCCGACAGCTTTATCGTCTATGGTCGTGGCGTGTTGCACCTCTCGGTTTTGATCGAGACGATGCGCCGCGAGGGGTATGAGTTGCAAGTGGGCCAACCCAAGGTGATCATCAAGGAGATCGACGGTATTAAGTGCGAGCCTGTGGAGGAGATGACCGTGGATTGTCCCGAGGAGTACTCGGGTACGGTGATCGAGCTCACTACCCGCCGGCGTGGTACGCTGACCAACATGGTCACCACGGCCGACCGTGTACGTTTGGAGTTTGAGATCCCCTCGCGCGGCATTATCGGTCTGCGCTCCAATATGCTCACGGCCACGGCCGGCGAGGCCATCATGACCCATCGTCTGCGCGGCTTTGAGCCCTGGATGGGAGAGATCGAGA
>CAZRJU010000111.1:0-5167 GCA_964600455.1 uncultured Alistipes sp.
TGGGCAACATTGGCGCCTTTGGCGGCATGTTCGACCTCTCGGCCCTGAAGGTGGAGGAGCCCGTGTTGGTGAGTGGCACCGACGGTGTGGGCACCAAGCTCAAGTTGGCCTTCGAGATGGATAAGCACGATACGATCGGTATCGATGCGGTGGCAATGTGTGTGAACGATGTTTTGGCCCAGGGTGCCGAGCCGCTGCTCTTCCTCGATTATGTGGCAGTGGGTCATAACGAGCCCTATAAGATCGAGGCCATTGTGGCCGGTGTGGCCGAGGGTTGCCGCCAGGCGGGTTGCGCACTGGTGGGTGGCGAAACGGCCGAGATGCCGGGCATGTATAGCGAGGGTGAGTATGATATTGCCGGCTTTACGTGTGGCGTAGTGGAGAAGAAGCGTCTGATCGACGGCCAGAAGGTGAAGGTGGGCGACTGCCTGATCGGTATCGCCTCGAGCGGAGTTCACTCCAACGGCTTCAGCCTGGTGCGTAAGGTGGTGAAGGATGCCGGTCTGAACCTCAAAGAGAGCTACGAGGAGCTCAATGGCGCTCTGCTGGGTGAGGTGTTGCTCACTCCGACACGTATCTATGTCAAGCAGGTGCTCGACGTGATTCGCCGGTGCGATGTTCATGGCATCAGCCATATCACGGGTGGCGGCTTCGACGAGAATATTCCCCGTATCCTCAAAGAGGGTCAGGGAGTGGAGATCACGTTGGGGACGTGGGAGATTCTGCCCGTCTTCCGCCTTTTGGAGAAGTATGGAAAGATCGCTCCGCGTGAGATGTTCAACATCTTCAACATGGGTATCGGTATGGTGATCGCCCTGGATGAGAGCGAGGTCGAGAAGGCCCTTGAGATCCTGCGTGCGCATGGTGAGAAGGCCTCGGTGATCGGCCGCGTGATCGAAGGTGAGGGTGTAACGCTCAAATAACCGGGCCGGAAGGATGAAACGAATAGCGATCTTTGCCAGTGGCTCGGGAACCAATTTCGAGGCGTTGACCACGGCGTGCCAACGTGGTGAGATAGAGGCCCGAGTGGTGCTTATGGTTTCGGATCGACCCTCGGCCCGGGTCAATGAGCGGGCTGAGCGCCTTGGTGTGGAGCGTTGGAGCCATGCCGTGAAGGAGTTTGCGGACAAGGCCTCCTTTGAAAGGGAGATCATTCGTCAGCTCGATGCGCATGAGGTTGATCTGGTCTGTCTGGCGGGCTATATGCGTATTCTGGGCGACGAGATTCTGGAGGTCTATCGGGATCGAATCATCAACATCCATCCCTCGTTGCTACCCGCCTTCAAGGGGGCGCATGCCATCGAGGATGCCTTCCGCTATGGGGTGAAGGTCTATGGGGTTACGGTGCACTATGTCAATCAGGAGCTGGATGGAGGTCGGATCATTGCCCAGCGTTCGTTCCCCTATGAAGGGGAGGATCTGGAGGAGCTGACCGCTCTGGTACACGCCACGGAGTATCCCCTCTATATCGACACCGTAAAGCGACTCTGCAAAGAGGAATAAAAAAGAGAGAAACAGCAATTTTTGAAAATAGAACAATGCGAGCATTAGTTAGCGTAAGCGATAAGCGGGGCGTAGTGGAGTTCGCCCAGAACCTTCGCCGTTTGGGCTGGGAGGTGATTGCCACGGGTGGCACGATGAAACTCCTCGAGGAGAGTGGTGTTGAGGTGATCAACATCAGCGATGTAACGGGTTTTCCGGAGATTTGCGACGGCCGAGTTAAGACGCTCCACCCCAAGGTGCATGGCGGTCTGTTGGCTCGCCGTGACGATGAGAGTCATCTGGCTGCGTTGCGTGAGAACGGGATCGACTTCATCGACCTGGTCTGCGTCAACCTCTACCCCTTCCGTCAGACCATCGCCAAGCCCGATGTGACGATGGAGGATGCAATCGAGAATATCGACATCGGCGGCCCCTCGATGTTGCGTTCGGCAGCCAAAAACTACAAGGATGTAACGGTGGTTTGCAACCCCGATAACTATGCCGAGATCATCCGCGAGATCGAGCAGGAGGGCAACACCACCCTCTCGACACGTCTGCGTCTCTCGGCCGAGGCTTATACCCATACGGCACAGTACGATGCGATGATTGCAACCTATATGCGCAAGGCTGCCGGCCTGAACGAGAAACTCTTCTTGGAGTTTGACCGTGTACAGGGGCTGCGCTATGGGGAGAACCCCCACCAGCAGGCCAACTTCTACCGTTCGGCCGCCAAGGTGAGCTACTCGCTTGCCACGGCCCGTCAGCTCAACGGTAAGGAGCTCTCCTACAACAATATTCAGGATGCTAATGCCGCCTTGCAGATCGTACGTGAGTTCAGTGAGCCCTTCTGCGTGGGTCTCAAGCACATGAATCCCTGCGGTGCCGCTATCGGCAAGGACGCCTTGGAGGCCTGGACAAAGGCCTATGAGGCCGATAAGGTCTCGATCTTTGGCGGTATCGTAGCCACCAACCGCGAGATCACACGCGAGGTAGCCGAGGCCATGAAGCCCATCTTCCTGGAGATCATCATGGCTCCGAAGTTCTCCGAGGAGGCCCTCGAGGTACTCTCGACGAAGAAGAATCTGCGCCTGCTGGAGGTGAAGATGGAGCCCGAAGAGGGTGCTCAGCCCCAGTATGTGAGCGTCAACGGCGGGCTGTTGGTGCAGCAACTCGACCTTGAGACCCGTGAGGTGAAGCCCGAGATGTGTGTAACGAAGCAGCTTCCTTCCGAGCAGGAGTTGACCGACCTGAAGTTTGGCTGGCGCATCGTGAAGCATGTGAAGTCCAATGCCATTGTGGCCGTGAAGGGGGGACAGACCCTGGGCGTAGGTGCCGGTCAGATGAACCGCATCGGCTCGGCCGAGATCGCCCTGAACCAGGCCCATGAGAAGGGCGTGAAGGAGGGTATCATCCTCGCTTCCGACGGCTTCTTCCCCTTCGATGACTGCGTGACGCTGGCCGCCGAGCGCGGTGTTACGGCCATTGTACAACCGGGTGGTTCGGTGCGCGACGAGGATTCGATCAAGAAGGCCGACGAAAAGCAGATTACGATGCTCTTTACGGGCGAAAGACACTTCAAACACTAATCAATCATGAAGATTCTGGTGATCGGAAGCGGCGGTCGTGAGCACGCCATTGTGGATGCCCTCTCGCGTTCGCCCCATGCAGAGAAGATCTATTGCGCTCCGGGCAATGCCGGTATTGCGGCTCAGGCCGAGTGCGTGGCGCTGAAGGATAGCGATGTGGAGGGCCTTGTGGCGTTTGCCCGCCGTGAAGGGATCGACCTGACGGTGGTGGGCCCCGAGGCGGCTTTAGCGTTGGGCGTGGTGGATGCCTTTCAGGCAGCCGGGCTCAAGATCTTTGGCCCTACCAAGTCGGCCACGCGCATCGAGTCCTCGAAGGAGTTTGCCAAGGAGTTGATGCAGCGCTATGCCATCCCCACGGCCGCGTTCCGCTCCTTTACCAATTTTGAGGAGGCCCTGGCCTATGTGAAGCAGGGTTCGCTGCCTACGGTGCTGAAGTACGATGGTCTGGCTGCCGGTAAGGGTGTGGTGATCGCCGAGACGTTGCCCGAGGCCGAAGAGGCCCTGCGCGATATGCTGCTCGACGATAAGTTTGGCAAGGGGAAGGTGGTGATCGAGGAGTTCCTCACCGGCCCCGAGTTTTCGCTCCTCTGTTTTGTCTCCGGGAAGGAGGTCTATCCCATGCCCGTAGCGCAGGATCACAAACGCGCCTACGAGGGGGATAAGGGCCCCAACACAGGCGGTATGGGGGCCTATTCGCCCCTCCCCATTATCACGGAGGAGGAGAAGCAGTGGGCCTTGGAGCATATCATGAAGCCGACGGCCGAAGCGATGCTTCAGGAGGGATGCCCCTTCACGGGTGTTCTCTATGGAGGTCTGATGAAGACCCCGCAGGGGATCAAGGTGATCGAGTTCAATGCCCGTTTTGGAGATCCCGAGACGGAGGTGGTGTTGCCCCGTCTGAAGAGCGATATTGTCGAGATCTTCCTTGCACTGGCCGAGGGTAAGGCCCTTGAGCAGGAGATCACCTGGCATGACTTTGCCACACTCGGCATTGTACTTGCCTCGAAGGGTTACCCGGGCTCCTATGCAAAGGGGGCTCTTATCGAGGGGCTCGAGGGGCTTGAAGGGGTCTATCACATGGGTACCGCCCGTCAGGGGGATCAAATCCTGACTGCCGGAGGCCGCGTTCTCTTTGTGGTGGGTCGGGGCGATGACCTGCGCAAAGCCCAGGCCGATGCTTTGGCCAAGGTAGAGAAGATCCGGTGTGATAACCTCTTCTACCGCCGCGATATTGGGCATCAGGCCCTCTAACCCTCCCCTCACTCGAAAAAGGAAAAGCAACTGTAAAACCAAAGTAAAAGATATGATTATTTCCGGAAAAGATCTCTCGCAGAAGTTGAAGGCGCAGCTTGCCGAAGAGGTGGCTACCTTCCCTGCAATCTATGGCCGAGTTCCCCACCTGGTAGTGATTCTGGTGGGGGAGGATCCCGGTAGCGTGAGCTATGTAACGGGTAAGGCGAAGGCGTGCGATGCCGTCGGTATCCGCAACACCACCGAGCGCTACCCCGTAACCATCACCGAGGAGGAGCTCCTGGGGCGTATCGAGGCCCTCAATCAGGACGACGAGGTGGATGGTATCTTGGTGCAGCTCCCCCTGCCCAAGCATATCGACGAGGATCGTGTGATCGCCACCATCAGCCGTGAAAAGGATGTGGATGGCTTCCACCCGCTCAATGTCGCCTCGCTCTGGCTCAAACAGTCCAGTGTTCTCCCCTGCACCCCGAAGGGTATTATCAAGATGCTCAAGGAGGCTCAGGTGGAGATCAGCGGTAAGCGTGCCGTGGTGATTGGCCGCAGCAATATTGTGGGCCTCCCCGTGGCCAAACTCTTACTCGATGAGAATGCCACGGTAACGATTGCCCACAGCCGCACGAAGAATCTGGCCGAGTTGACCCGTCAGGCCGAGATCCTGGTAGTCGCCATCGGTCGCCCGAAGTTTGTGCAGGCCGATATGGTATCGGAGGGTACGGTGGTGATTGATGTGGGGGTCAACCGCGATCCCGAGACGGGCAAGCTGTGTGGTGATGTCGACTATGCCGCCATCGAGCCGAAGGCCTCGGTCATTACCCCGGTGCCGGGTGGCGTAGGCCCCATGACCA
>CAZRJU010000112.1:0-5153 GCA_964600455.1 uncultured Alistipes sp.
GGGCGACGTGGTATCGCTCGTGGAGCGCGCCCAGGAGCAGTTTGACGAGGAGGAGGCCCGCCGTCTGAAGAAGAAGCTCGTGAAGAATCAGTTCGACTTCAACGACTTCCGTTCGCAGATTAACCAGATCAAGAAGATGGGCAACCTGAAGGATGTAGCCTCGATGATTCCGGGCATGGGCAAGATGCTCAAGAATGTGGATATCCCCGACGATGCCTTCAAGTCTACCGAGGCCATTATCGACTCGATGACCCCCTACGAGCGTGAGCACCCCGAGGTACTCAACGCCCGCCGCAGGGAGCGTATTGCCAAGGGCTCGGGTACCACGATGGCCGAGGTCAACCGCCTTTTGAAGCAGTTTGAGGATACGCGCAAGATGATGAAGATGGTGGCCGGCGGCGGCATGCAGCAGAAGATGGCCCAGATGAAGCGCGGCGGCTTCCGTCGATAATCCAAAACAAGACCCAACCCAAGGAGATTCTCACGGCTCAAGTGGGGCCTCCTTATTTTTGAGGGGAGGTACACCATTGCAGGTGGCCAAAATGGCCACCTGCAATGTAGAATTAGGCTCTGCTATTAATTGTCGTATGCCCACTTATGGGCATGGATATTGGCACTACACCCATTAACATAACAATTTTCACAACGATGATCCCCTGGGCCCATCTTCTTATATTCTGTACACCCGCAATCTCTATGACAGCGCCCAAGATAATAACCACTATTTCCTCTACCTTGGAATGACGGATTATAGTTAGGATTTCTCACTGTAACCACTCCTGCGCCACCACAATTAGGGCAATACACCGGCCCCCAATATGTCATCACCACCCTGTTCCCCATGCAATTTTGGCAGACAACAGTGATATACTCTTGTAATTCCGGCTCCCTTGTATTATTAGAAGAGTAACCCAAAAACACACCCAATAAAATTGCAATCAAAAGTGACACCAATAATTTTTTCATAAAATTATCTGCTTCTAAATAATTCAATTAAATCTTTATAACAAATTGTCCACATCATCCAATACGCACAAAAAAAAAGCGCAGGACTAATTAATCAATATCCTTGCTTTGGGGTGTTTGGCGTAACCTCGACAAAAGAATACAACTAAAAAGCCCGCGCCACCAGCGCGAGCATTTCAACTTACATTCCTTTTTGTCTTTTATAGTCGCCAAACTTTCAAAGCAAAAGAATAAAGCTAAAACGCTTTTTCCGTATATGTCTAAAATGTGCGTATCAATCTACGCTAATGCTTCATAGGCCTATTCATTAGGGTTTAGTTTTGCAAATATAGCGTTTTTCGCAATATTTTCCTATCTTTGTCCGTTAAAATGAGCATAAAATGCACAAGAGCGGATTTGTAAATATCATCGGCAACCCCAATGTGGGGAAGTCGACCCTGATGAATGCCCTCGTGGGTGAGCGTCTCTCGATCATCACATCGAAGGCCCAAACCACGCGCCACCGCATCATGGGAATTGTCAACGGCGAGGAGTTTCAGATCGTCTACTCCGACACGCCCGGCATCCTGAAGCCCAACTACAAGTTGCAGGAGAAGATGATGAACTTCGTCAAGGGGGCCATCGTCGATGCCGACGTGATCCTCTACGTCACCGACACGGTAGAGCAGGGCGACAACGAGGGGGCCGAGATCGTGGAGAAGATCCAGAAGAGCGGTATCCCCTGCATTGTGGTAGTCAACAAGATCGACCTTTCATCTCAAGAGAAACTCGAGGAGTTGGTGGCCGCCTGGCACACCCGTCTGCCCGAGGCTTTGATCATCCCCGCCTCGGCCCGCGAGGGCTTCAACGTAGGGGCCATCTTCGACCGCATCTTGGAGTTGCTGCCCGAGGGGCCCGCCTACTACCCGAAGGATGCTCTGACAGACAAAACCCTGCGATTCTTCGCCTCGGAGATCATCCGTGAGCAGATTCTCAAGCAATACGAGAAGGAGATTCCCTATTGCTGCGAGATTGAGATCGACACCTACAAAGAGGAGCCTGCCATCGACCGCATATCGGCTACGATCTATGTATCGCGCGACTCGCAAAAGGGGATCCTGATCGGCCACAAGGGCGAGAAACTCAAGCGTGTGGGACAGAAGGCCCGCGAGGAGATGGAGCGCTTTTTGGGAAAGAAGGTGTTTCTTCAATTATTTGTGAAGGTAAACGACGATTGGCGTAATAACGACAAGCAGTTACGCCGCTTTGGTTACGAGTTGGAGTAGTCCGATAAAACAGGAAACGGGTGAAGCGATTGTTTCAAATAGTATGTGCGGTGATTCTCCTCCTCTCGGCCCGGCCGATGATGGGGCAATACAACCGCGAGTACTTCTTCTGGATGGGGCGGCGCCACATGATGGAGCAGCAGTACCAGGAGGCCATTCGCACGCTCAACATCCTGCTACGGGCCGATAAAGAGGCCTACGAGGGCTACTTCTGGCGCGGCATTGCCAAATATCAGTTGGGCGACCTACTGGGAGCCGATGCCGACTTTACGATTGCTCTCGATAAGAACCCCGTCTTCACGATCGCCTACACCTATCGCGCCATTACCCGTTCGCGCTTAGGTAATTACGACGATGCACTTCAAGATTTCCAGGAGGCGATCGACCTGCGCCCCGACCTTCCAAACCCCTACTACAGCCGAGGGGTTACCCGCCTTTTGAACCAGCAGTTTGCCGAGGCCATCGAGGACTTCGATCAGTTCATCCTGCAAGAGAATAAGGTGGCGGATGCTTATCTGAATCGAGGAGTTGCCTATCTCTACCTTAAGGATACATTGAGCGCCTACGAAAACTTTGCAACAGCCATCCGCACCAACCGCGAGTACCCCGAGAGCTACAACCGTCGCGGGGCACTCTACCTGCAACAAGAGCGCTATACGGAGGCAGAGGCGGATTTCGACCGCGCCATTGCCTGCGACTCCACCTATGCCCGCTCCTACTTCAATCGCGCCTTGGTCTACTCCCACACCAAGCGGCCGATGCTCTCGTTGCGGGATTTGGATCGAGTGATCGAGCTCGACAGCACCTCGTCGCTCGGCTACTACAACCGCGCCATCATCCGTTCTCAGATCGGCGACTACAACCGCGCCTTGGAGGACTACGATATGGTGGCCCGCTACTCGCCCGAGAATGTCCTGGTCTACTACAACCGCGGAGCTCTTCACACCCGTTTGGGGAACATCGACGAAGCCTTGAGTGACTTCTCGCAAGCCATCAAGCTCTACCCCGACTTTGCCAACGCCTACCTGAGTCGCAGCCACCTCTACTACCTGAAGGGGAATATGCGGGCTGCACGAGCCGACAACGAAGAGGCCCAACGCAAGATTGCCGCCTACCGCACCCGTCTGAGCGACAGTACCTACTCGATCTATGCCGACACCACACAGCACTTCGATCGACTGCTCTCGTTCGACAGCAAACTCTCGAGCGTAGGTTTTGAGCCTATCACGCGCACCGACAACAGCAGCGAACTGAAACTCATTCCGCTCTTTAAGTTCACCTTTACGCGCCCCGATTCGATCCTGGTGGCACTGCGCAAGGCTTACCATGCCCAACGCATCACCGACTTCATGAAGCGTATCGACCAGCCGCAACTCTTCCTCACCCACGGAACAAGCTCGCTGGAGGCCGACTCCCTCGTAGCGCTTGATCACTACTACGCCGAGCGGCTGAACCACGGTGGCGGTTGGGAGGAGCACTTCTGCCGCGGCATTACGCAGTCGCTGATCAAGCAGTATACCAATGCGGTAAACAGCTACACCCAGGCGATCGAGAAGAATCCCTCCAACCCCTTCCTCTACCTGAACCGCTCGACGACACGAGCCGAGATGATCGACTTCATCTCCTCGATCGATAACGCCTACCAGCGCATCACGATCGACAACGACCCGGCCTTGCAGCTCCAAAACCGCTCGCAGCGCACCTACGACTATGACGAGGCGATTGCCGACCTCAATAGTGTGCTCAAGCTCTACCCCGACTTCGCCTATGCCTGGTATAACCGCGCCAACCTGATGGCCCGCTCGGGGAAACTTCCCGAGGCCTACGACGACTACACGCGGGCGATCGAGCTGAATCCGCAATTTGCCGAGGCCTACTACAACCGCGGTCTGGTGCAGATCTTTATGAAGGATACGCGCAAGGGGTGCCTCGACATATCAAAGGCAGGCGAATTGGGTATCGACGAGGCCTACGAGCTGCTGCAACACTACGCCCGACCGGAACACAACTAAAGCTCCAAGGAAGAGAACAAAACACTTAAATAAATGATTGATATGACAAAAGCTATTCAACAAAAACTCAACGACTCGGTATGGATTCGTTGGTCGGCCCTGATCCTCATCGCCCTGATGATGTTCTTCGCCTACATGTTTGTCGATGTAATGTCGCCGCTCAAGTCGCTCGTCGAGTCCTCGCGCGGTTGGAACAGCGTTACCTTCGGCACTTATGCCGCCTCGGAGTACTTCCTCAATGTCTGCGGCTTCCTGATCGTGGCCGGTATCATCCTCGACAAGATGGGCCTCCGCTTTACGGGTCTGCTGTCTGCCTCGCTAATGGTGATCGGTGCCGGCATTAAGTACATCGGTATCTCCGACGGCTTCCAGCAGACCGAGTTCTGCCTCTGGCTCAACAGCTGGTGGACGGATCTGCCCGCCCCACCTTCTCCAAGAGTGCCGCGCTGGTGAATATCGACCTGAGTTACAACAATCTCACCGCTGTGGACGGACTCAAAGACCTGACCAACCTGAACTATGTGGTCATTGATTACAACAATGTCAAAGACCTCTCCCCTCTGGAGAACTGCAGAAACCTGGTGAAAGTGGACGCCTGGAACAACCCCGTGACTTCTGCCAGCGTAACTAAACTCACCAGCCACAGCATCATTGTGAACTACAATCCCAACTATAAATAAGTTTCAATGTTCAGCCTCCGAAAGTCATTTTTCGGAGGCTGAAACTTTTTTCAAAAAAATTAATAAAAATACAAAATATGGGTTGACATTTGCACTTTAAATCGCTAAACTGTCAACATATACTTTTGCACTTTAAAGCGCAAAATTTGAAAGAAGGTTTTTTTCATGAAAAAGATTATCGCCCTCTCCCTCGCACTGATTATGGTTCTGAGCATGGTCGCCTGTACTGC
>CAZRJU010000113.1:0-5152 GCA_964600455.1 uncultured Alistipes sp.
GCGCTGGTTGATACCCCACGTGTCGGGCAGCGTAGTGATGAAGGAGGAGTCGATCATATACCAGTTCTCGCGGTCGTTCTGCTGCTTCTGGTTGACGATCGAGTAGAGCGAAGCCCCACTCTCTCCTACGGTGAAGGAGCCAAACTCGGTGAAGATGTTGGGCTCTTCAACGTCGTTGTGGTTGCAGATGTTCTTGATTTGCGAGACAATCTCCTCGGTCAGGTATTCGTAATCGTAGTCGAAATTGAGCGAAGTTTTGATCGGGAATCCGCCGCCGATATTGAGGCTGTCGAGCTCGGGGCAGATCTTCTTGAGTTCGCAGTAGACGTTCAAGCACTTCGAGAGCTCGTTCCAGTAGTAGGCCGTATCTTTGATGCCGGTGTTGATAAAGAAGTGGAGCATCTTAAGCTGGAACTTCTTGTTCTTCTGGATCTTGGCCTTGTAAAAGTCGATAATGTCGTTGTAGCGGATTCCTAAGCGCGAGGTGTAGAAATCGAACTTGGGCTCCTCCTCGCAGGCGATACGGATACCCACCTTGCACTTCTTGGTGATGGCGTCGTCGAAGAGGTCGAGCTCCTCCTTGTTGTCGATGACGGGAATCGTGTTGTGGAAACCGTCGTTGATGAGTTGGGCAATGTTCTCCACATACTGCGGGCGCTTGAAGCCGTTGCAGATGATGAAGCGATCCTTGTCGATAATGCCGCCATCGTAGAGGGCGTTGATGATGTGGATGTCGTAGGCCGACGAGGTCTCGAGGTGGATGTCGTTCTTGAGCGCCTCCTCCAGCACAAACGAGAAGTGGTTGGACTTCGTGCAGTAGCAATAGTTATAGGAGCCGCGGTAATCGACCTTGGCCATGGCGACGTTGAACATACGCTTGGCGCGGTTGATCTGCGAGGAGATTTTGGGCAGGTAGGTAACCTTCAACGGGGTGCCGTACTGCTTGATAATCTCCATCAAAGGGATGTCGTAGAGGTTGAGTTCGTTGTCCGTTACGGAAAACTCATCCTGCGGAAAATCGAAGGTCTGCTCGATCAGGTCGATGTACTTGTTTTTCATTTTGACGACTTTTTCTCGGTTTAAGTTCGGGCAAATTTCAATCCGTCTTTGCTACATTGCCCGAAAAAACGGAAAGTAGCTCGATCGGATTTCCATCTTATTCATGATGCAAATCAACTAAATATTTTTCAAAAAGACAAGCATTGGGGCTATTATTTGAAATAATAGGGCATTTTTTTCGTTTTCATGAAGAAAAATCGTAATTTTGAGCCGTTTTTTAACTGCATAGCATGACCTTGACACAAATCATAGCCGAATATATGGCCACCCATCGTCGCTTGGTGGTGCCGCAACTGGGAGCCTTCCTGCGCAAAAGCGAGGGGGAGGAGATTCTCTTCAGCGAGCTGCTCAAGCGCGATGACGGGGTGTTGCTCAACCTGCTCTGCAGCCGAGGGATGGGCGAGTTGGAGGCACAGGGGGCGATCGACCGCTTTGTCTTTGAGTTGCGCCACACGGTTGAGAGCGGTGCCGTCTATCGAGCCGAGCACCTGGGGCTCTTTGCCGTGGGGGCACAGTCGAACCTCTGTTTCCGCTACCTGCCCACCTTGGAGAGCTCTGCACCCGAGGCCCCCGCTACCCCGCCTACGCCGTCGCCCGAGACGATCGAGCAGGCCCCAATCCCCGAACAGCCTGTGGCCGTCGAGCCCCAGCTCCCCGCCTCGGAACCCGTGGACGAGGAGCCTGTACCCGAAGTTGAAGCCCGACAAGAGGAGCCGGAACTCCCCGTAGCACCCCCTGCCGAGGAGCCGATGATGGCGGAGAGCCCCGCCGATGGAGAGCGCGGTGCCGAGGAGGCGCGGCGTAAGATCAAGGCCCTCCTGGGTGATCATCCGCCCCAGGTGCATACCTCGTCGCGCCCGCGTCCGACCGATCCCTCGATCAAGGGGTTGCGTTACGGCAAGCCGGGGAAAAACACCGAGGGTTATGGCTATGGGGCAACCTCCTCGTCGCGTCGTCCCGATTCGTTTGTGATCCTGGCTATTGTGGCGGTTTTGTTGGCTCTGACGGCAATCCTCTACGGCTACTTCAACGATCAGCAGCGCAGCGATGATCCCTACTTCGTGGGCGAGATGCCGGTGGATCGCGACCCTGCAACATTGGGAGATATGGATTTTAGCGAGATGCAACCCTGAATTTGAAGTGATACTTTAGGTGTTAAAAACCCTATGACAGACCTTATTTCGATAAAACAACGCTTCGGCATTATTGGTAACTCCGAGCTCCTGAACCGAGCCTTGGAGGTAGCCTTGCGGGTAGCCCCCACCGACCTCTCCGTGTTGGTAACCGGCGAGAGTGGCGTGGGTAAGGAGTTCTTTCCGCAGGTGATCCACGCCTATTCGGCCCGCAAGCACAACAAATACATTGCCGTAAACTGCGGTGCCATCCCCGAGGGGACGATCGACTCGGAGCTCTTTGGCCACGAGAAGGGGGCCTTTACCGGTGCGATTGATGCGCGCAAGGGCTACTTCGAGGAGGCGGATGGCGGCACGATCTTTCTGGATGAGGTGGCCGAACTCCCGCTCTCGACCCAGGTACGCCTTTTGCGTGTCCTGCAGTCGGGCGAGTATATGCGTGTGGGCTCGGCCAAGGTGCAGAAGACCAACGTAAGAGTGGTGGCTGCCACCAATATCAACCTGCAGGAGGCGATCGCTTCGGGCCGCTTCCGCGAGGATCTCTACTACCGTCTCAATACGGTGCCTATTCAGGTGCCGGCCCTGCGCCAGCGCCCCGAGGATATTTATCTGCTCTTCCGTAAGTTCGCTTCGGATGTGGCTGTGCAGTACCGCATGCCGGCCATCTCGCTCGATAGCGAGGCACGTACGCTCTTGGAGAGCTATGCCTGGCGAGGCAATATCCGTCAACTGAAGAATGTGGCCGAGCAGATCTCGGCCATCGAACAGGAGCGCGTAATCACGGCCGAGATACTGAGCCGCTACCTTCCGCGCCAGGTGGCCGGTACACCGATCCCGACTCGGGGCAGCATGGAGCGCGACGGGGGCGATGGCTACTCCACGGAGCGCGAGTTGCTCTACAAGGTACTCTTCGATATGCGGGCCGATATCAATGATCTGAAGCGCATGATGCAGGAGGCACTGCACGGTAACGTAGCCCCGATGCACAACACCTCCTCGTCGGGCGGTTTTACCGCTCTTTTGCCCGAGCGCACGGAGCCTATCCTCTCGGACTACGCCGAGAGCGAGGAGGTGGTCGAGGAGTTGCCTCGAGCCCAGACCAAGGCCGAGATGCAGCGCCGGCAGATCGAGGAGGCACTGCGTCGCAACAATGGCCGCCGCAAGGAGGCTGCAGCCGAGCTCTTTATGTCGGAGCGCACGCTCTACCGCAAGATCAAGGAGCTCGGTATCGAGGATGTGTGATTATAAATTATTAAAGCGTAGACCCGATTATGAAAACGATAAAACTCCTGCTGCTTGCAGCCCTGTTGCCCCTCCTTGCCGGATGCGGCTATCAGGTAAAGTACTCCTTTACGGGAGCCTCCATCCCGCCCGAGGCCAAGACCTTCTCGGTGGCCTACTTCCCCAATAATGCCGCCATGGTGTCGCCTATTTTGAGCTCGACGCTCACCGATGCCCTGATCGACAAGTTCTCGCGCCAGACCCGTCTGGAGCAGGTGCCCGAGGGGGGAGATTTTGCCTTCGAGGGAGAGATTACGAACTATACCTCGACCACGGCCTCTGTGTCATCGGACGACTACGCCCTCTTGAACCGACTGACCGTTACCGTACGTGTACGTTTTACCAACGTGATCAACGAGGCCGAGTCCTTTGTCAATAAGACCTTCTCGGCCTATGCCGACTACGACTCCACACGCCTTTTGACGGAGGTGGAGGGTGAGCTTATCCCCGAGATCGTCGACCAAATCGTAACCGATATTTTCCAGGCCTCGGCCGGTAACTGGTAAACCCCACGACAAAGATGGATGCCCAACAAACCCTGATGGAGGCGCTTCACTGCGGGAGTGTGGCCGATCTGGATCGCCTGATCGAACACTACCCCTGGCTCCTGCCGCTCCATGTCAGACGCATGCAGCTTCTCGGCGACACAACCCCTCCACTCTCGCTTTTGGAGGCCGATCGGCTCTTCCCGATGACTCCTCACCGGGTGGATCGTGAGGCGATACTGCACCTGAGCTCCGAGGATCGCATCAACCGTTTTCTCAAGGGGAAGGAGCTGCGTATCGTAGCCCAGGAGGGTGAGGTCGAGGAGGAGATCACAACCGAGGCGATACTCGATGAGGAGGACGATTTGGTGAGCGAAGAGTTGGCCGAAGTCTACCTGCAACAGGGGCTGAAAATGGAGGCTCTTGCAATTTATCGTCGATTAAGTTTGCTAAATCCGGAAAAAAGTGTTTACTTTGCCGAGATTATTCAACGTTTAGAGACAAATAATTAAAATTTTATAGACTTATGTTGTATTCTGTTTGCATTATTTTGATCCTGATTGCCAGCATTTTGATTATCCTGGCCGTATTGGTTCAGAGCCCCAAGAGCGGCATGGCAGCCAACTTTGGTGCTGCTAATCAGGTGATGGGTGTGCGTGAGTCGTCGAACTTCTTGGAGAAGTTCACCTGGACGATGGCCATCGCAATTGTTGTATTGAGCCTGACGGCTACGCTCGTAATGGAGGCTCCGGGTGCCGGCTCCTCGAACGAGGTTGTACGCGACGCCGGTGCTCTGGTGGAGAGCCTGCCCGCAGAGGCTGAGGAGATGCCCCAGGCCGAGGTTCCCGCTGCCGAGGAGGCTCCTGCTGCCGACGCCGAGTAACCACACGCATCAAAGAGAGAATAGGGCGATCCGAATGGTGATATAACAAACCTTTCGGGTCGCCAACTCTTTATCCACCTCTACCCACTACCCCGCCACTTCGCCTATGCAGATCAAGAAAGCAGTATTCAAGTGCAGCTCCTCGGCCATCAAACAGGTGCCCAAGGATAACCTGCGCGACATCGCCTTTATCGGCCGCAGTAACGTGGGCAAATCCTCGTTGATCAATATGCTGACGGCTCATAAGGGGTTGGCCAAGGTTTCGGGAACGCCCGGAAAGACCCGCCTGATCAACCACTTCGTGATCAACG
>CAZRJU010000114.1:0-4987 GCA_964600455.1 uncultured Alistipes sp.
GTATCACTACCACTAGTACCTGAAACTAGCGTGTCTACCATTTCACCACCTGGGCTACTCGTGAAACACGGTGCAAAAGTAGTATAAATTTTTCGAAAAACAACTCTTTTTTGAAAAAAACGCAAAAAAATTGCTTTCCCCGATCTGCCTCCTGCCTCCCATTCTGGGTAACAGCCTCTGCAAAACTAAAAGTTGCGGTTGAAGAAACGGTACTGAAACAGAATCAGATAGACCACGGCAACCGAGATATAGGCATCGGCCAAGTTGAAGATTGCCCCGAAGAAGTAGTTGCGGCTGTCGACCAGGAAGTCAAGCCACGAGGGGCAACTCTCCCATTCAAAGAGCGGAAAGTAGAACATATCCACCACTTTGCCCATCATAAAGGGGGCGTAGGAGCCGCCAAAGTGGGCGACGCTCAACGGGGTAGAGGCCGAGAATATCAGGCCGTAGAAGGCGCTGTCGAGGATGTTGCCCACCGCGCCGGCCAAAATCATGGCCAGCCCGACAACCGCTCCCGTGGGGGCCTTCATCTTGATCAGGCGGTTGATCAGCCACACCATAAAGCCGCAGAGCACCACACGGAAGAGGCTCAGGAGCACCTTGCCCCAATCAAAGGCCCCACTCTTGGCGATCTGCATGCCAAAGGCGGCACCGTTGTTCTCGATAAAGCGCAACTGAAACCAGTCGGGAAATACAATGATCGCCTCGTCGAGGGCCAAGTGGGTCTTGATCCAAATCTTGAGTGCCTGGTCGGCCAGAAGCAGCACAAAGAGCAGGATGCCTATCTTTTTCCAGTTCATCATCTAAAGCAGTCTTTTGTTAAAAAAGTTGTTTCGTGGGAGCAAAGATAGCAATTTTTGGTTACAAATGGCCCAACACTCCAAAAAAGAGGCTGCTGCCCTCTCCGACAACAGCCCCTTTCGTATCACATGCGCTTCGGAAATTTCCACAGGTTTCTCACGCTACTTATTTCTTGATTACAATCAGCCAACTCTTGCTCCGGTTACCATCCACCCATAGAGCGGTATGCACCGTCGGATCATATCCTTTCCAAGTGATGTAGCAGTCGAGTATAATTTCATTCTGCGTACCATCACCCCAATCAATAATAAAGGATTCCTGATGAAAATCTTGAGTGGGATCAAACTCGCCGAAGGCCACCAAGTAGGAATAGGCGCTGATGCTCCAACCCCAACGCAGGGCAAAGGGCATGGGCATATTATAACGGGTAGAGGTAATATCCTCTATAAACCAAGCCCCTAAACCCGCTTTAGTCCATCTCGGGTACTCCGTTCCGTTGTAGATTACTTTGATCTCCTGCTCCAAAATATTCCCCTCGGTAGCGGGGTCGAGCAAATCCTCGCCTGTCTCTGCATCCTCCACAGCAAATTCCACGGGATAGGTTATAAAATCCCGGATCGGTGGCAACCCTTCTTCCTCCTTATCCTCGCACGCTACTCCCGCCACGGCTACCGCGGCCAAAAGCAAAAATTTGAATAGATTTCTCATAATTGTCAAAACAATTAGGCTATTTCATCTCTATCGTAATATCGGGAACGTAATAAGGCCACCCCATTTCATTTGTGAGCCCCTCGGGGATCGAGACAAGGATCTTGTAACCTGATGCAGCTGCATCCTCTGCAATCTCCACCTCAATAGCCCCACCTGTTAGCAATTGCCGCACGGCCAAACCTCGGGTTTCGCTACGAATATATTCCGAATCCTCATAAATGTAATTTTTAGTATAAGCCCCATTCTCTCTTTGGATGAGAACACCTTCAAGTGTTAATGGGAATATGCACGTAAAAGAGAGGTGATGAAACTTCCCCGTCGTGCAAGTCACTTGATCGGAGGGATAAATCTCGGCAGGAACCCACGGACGAGAATTGTCGACCGAGCTGCAACTTGCAATAATACAGCAAGTTGCAAGTAGTAAAGCCGGGTTTACTATTGCCCCTGTGATACAATCAACAAACTTTTTCATAGTACAAAAGTTTTTGGAAATGAATAAAAAAAGATAGAAGTACTTTGTGGATCAAGCCGAGCCCGACGGGCTCTTGGTGCCGGATGGCTCCGCTACTCCCGGCGATAGCGGCCTCCTTTCCACTGCTGGCGAAAACAAAAACTTTTCCCACGTTTGCAAGATACAAAAAGTTTTTGAAACGACCAAGAGTGGCGCGGTATTTTTTGCCAAAGTGGAAGATTAGGTTCGGCGGTTGTTGTTTGGCGGGTTTGTCGATGCGTAATAAACCGTTGGCGATAGAAGGGGGTGTTTGGTGTAGAGTTGCTCCCGCCCGCAGGCAACAAGGCTCGGTGGTATTGGGCCGCACGCTGCATGTTGTTTCTTGGCGTAACTCGCTGCCGATTTGATGAAATTTTTTGCTTTCTTGGTCGGAATGATGAAAAATATAAAGAAGAAGATTGCATATTCATAAAAAAAGAGTATCTTTGAGCCCACATAAAGAACTAAACTATGAAACGCTATTTATCGCTCATGCTCTTCGTAGCCCTCTTTGCGGCGTGTACGAAGGATGTAGAAGAGAATTTTGAGAACAACTTTACCCCCGAGCAGTTGGCGGCTTATGAGAAGATTGCCGGTTCGGCCGAGGGGGCAAATGACGGGATGCTGATCCTGAAGGTTACTCCCGAGGTGGCCGACCTGATCGAGGCCGGTGTAACCCGCAGCGGGGGTACGCGCTCCGGGATTGAGACGATGGATACGCGTCTGAGTGCGATTCGTGCCGAGCGTTTTCAGCAGGTATTCCCCACCGATCCGCTTTATGCCGAGCAGGAGCGTGCTTTTGGTCTGCACCTCTGGTACTATGTAACCTTCGATAAGTCGCAGGATCTGACCGAGGCTGCCCGTATCCTCTCGATGGAGGAGGGTATCTCGTCGGTTACCTTCGATTATGAGATCTGTATGGTTGACGGGGCCTCCTCGCCTTTGCAGATCGGTTTCGATGCTACGCGTGCTACGACGGAGCACCCCTGCAACGATCCCATGTTGCCCCAGCAGTGGCACTACTACAACGATGGTACGGGCCCCGATAAGGCCGTAGCCGGTGCCGATATTAATCTCTATGAGGCTTGGAAGATCTGCAAGGGCGATGCCGCTCCCCAGGAGATCGTGGTGGCTGTGGTGGATCAGCCTGTGCAGTATACCCACCCCGACCTGGCTGCCAATATGTGGGTCAACCCCAACAAGAACGAGGTGGGCCTGGAGCATGGTGCCTGCTTTGTCTACTCGACAAGCGACACTTCGGGTGACCTGAACGGTACGGAGGCTATCCCCTTGAACTGGGATCGCTCGACGGTCTTTACCCCCGGCGGTTCGGTGAACTACTATGAGTACCTGGATCACGGTACCCATGTGGCCGGTACGATTGCTGCCGTGAATGACAACAACGAGGGTGTGGCCGGTATCGCCGGTGGCGGTGGCGTGAAGCTGATGTCCTGCCAGTGGTCTGTTCCTGTGAATCGTTTCGGCCAGGCAAGTACCGATCCGCTCGGTACGGCACGTGCCCTGCGTTGGGCTGCCAACCGCAATGCCGTGATCGCCCAAAACAGTTGGGGGTATGGTAGCCCCATGACCGACGAGGCTTTCCGTGCACAGCCCATCTGCGCTGCAATCGACTACTTCATTCAGCATGGTGGTAAGAACTCGCCGCTCAATGGCGGACTGTTGATCTTTGCGGCCGGTAACGACGGTATGTCCAACCGTGGCGCTGCCCGCCTCTATCCCGCAGCTTATAGCAAGGTGATCGCCGTGGCCGCCATGCAGCCCGACTTCAAGCCCTCCTACTTTACCGACTATGGTGATTGGGTGGACATCGTGGCTCCGGGTGGCAGCTACATCTGCTCAACGGTGGAGAACAACTACTATGGCGATGATGGTCAGGTTCTCTCGACGGTGCTCGACCCCGAGACGAGTGGCGCCTTTGGTATCAAGAACGATCGTTCGACGGGCTACGCCTGGATGCAGGGTACCTCGATGGCCTGCCCCCATGTGTCGGGTATCGCCGCCCTGGGTCTGGTCTACGCCTCGAAGCTCGGCAAGAGCTTCACGGTGGAGCAGTATAAGAACCTGATCATCAGCAGCACCCATCCCATCGAACCCTACCTGACGGGTACGATTAAGGGCTATAACGGCCAGGGCTTTGTAGACCTCGATGCTACGGAGTATAAGAATATGCTGGGTGCCGGTTATATCGATGCCGCCCTCTTCCTGGCCAATATTGCAGGTACGCCTACGATTATGCTCCCGGCCGATAGCGCATCGTCGAAGGTTGAGGTGGGCAAGGTGCTCGGTGGCGCCGGTGTGCGCTCCTGCACCGTAACGGTTCCCGACGATGTAAAGGCGCGTCTGGGTCTCAAGAGTTTCTCGTCGACCGCTCCGAAGGGTGTGTGGACGGTAACCTGTACCAAACCCGGTTCGGCCTTTGTTACCGTATCGGCCTCGATCGGCGGTACGACCATCGAGCAACAGGTGTTGCTGGTGGCCAAGAGCACCGTTACCTCGAACGGCGGTTGGTTCTAATGGATATAGCGGGGGCTTTGCATGGAGCCTTTCCTGAGAGAATAAAACGGAGCGAGTGGACAACCACTCGCTCCGTTTTGCTTCACCCCCCCCTCCGGCTACGTTGGCCCATGGTTTGTATGCCTCTGTACACGCACGCGTATATATAATATAGGTGGGGGTGAGAAAAAGCCCCTTTTTCTTCGAAAATTATAAAAATTTTGAAAAAAAGATTGAGAAATGTTTGGAGGATAAAAAAAAGTCGCTACCTTTGCACCCGCAATCAAGAAAACAACCCTCCTGATCCACGAGGGGCCAAAGCGAAAGACTGGGGCTGTGAGGGGAGAAGAAAAGGAATGTTGAAAAAAGTTTGCAAAAAGTTCTGAAAATATTTGCGAGATAAAAAATTTGTTTTTACCTTTGCAGTCCTTTCGCACCTCAAATGCGAGAGGTTTTCAAAACGAAGTTCTT
>CAZRJU010000115.1:0-4976 GCA_964600455.1 uncultured Alistipes sp.
GAATACCACGACCCCAACTCCCCCACGGTACGGGTGGGGAGCGACCTGAGTGGCGAGTTCCAAAGCGCCGCCCACCGCTTCCCGATGCTCTCGCTCTCGAACACCTACTCGCTCGAGGAGCTCGACGAGTTTATGGCGCGTATCGAGCGTGAGGTGGGCGAAGTGGAGTATGTGGCCGAGCTCAAGTTCGACGGTACAGCCATCTCGCTTAGCTACGAAAACGGAGCCCTGAAGCGGGCCGTTACGCGTGGCGATGGCGAACGTGGCGACGATGTCACGGCCAATGTGCGCACCATCCGCTCGCTCCCGCTGCGCCTGCAAGGCTCGGGGTGGCCCGAACTCTTTGAGATCCGCGGCGAGATCCTGATGCCCTATGCCTCGTTCGACCGCCTGAACAAGGAGCGTGAACAGGAGGGCGAGAACCCCTTTGCCAATCCGCGCAATGCGGCTGCCGGAACGCTCAAACAACAATCCTCGGCCGTTGTGGCCCACCGCGGGCTCGACTGTATCCTCTACGAGGTGGCGGGCCGCGAACTCCCCTTCCGCTCCCACAAAGAGAGCCTCGACCGGGCCCTCGGGTGGGGTTTCAAGATCTCCGATGCCTCGCGCCTCTGCCTGAGCCGCGAGGAGGTAAAGGCCTACATCCGCGAGTGGGACGAGCGCCGTAAGGAACTCCCCTTTGCCACCGACGGAGTGGTGATCAAGGTCAACAGCTATGCCTTGCGTCAACGCCTCGGCTTCACAGCCAAAGCCCCGAAGTGGGCCGTAGCCTACAAGTTCAAGGCCGAGCAGGCCCTCACCGAGTTGCTGAGTGTCGACTTTCAGGTGGGCCGCACGGGAGCCATCACCCCGGTTGCCAATCTCGCACCCGTACTATTGGCCGGCACCACCGTCAAACGCGCCACGCTCCACAACGCCGAGCAGATCGCCCAACTCGACCTGCGTCTCGGCGACTTTGTCTATGTGGAGAAGGGGGGCGAGATCATCCCCAAAATCACGGCCGTCGAACCCTCCATGCGCCCCGCAACAAGCCTCCCCTTCCGCTACATCAGCCACTGCCCCGAGTGCGGCAGCCCCTTGGTGCAATACGAGGGCGAGGCCAAACACTACTGCCCCAACCAGAGCCACTGCCGCCCCCAAATCCTCGGGCGCATCATCCACTTTATTCGCCGCAAGGCGATGAATATCGAGGGGTTGGGCGAGGAGACCGTGGAGCTGCTCTTCAACCAGGGGCTCCTGCGCAATGTTGCCGACCTCTACTCCTTGAAAGCCGAGGAGCTGGCTCCGTTGCCCCGCTTAGGCGAGAAGTCGGCCCGCAACATCATCACCTCCATCCGTCAATCGCTTACGGTTCCCTTCCACCGCGTACTCTTTGCCCTCGGCATCCGTTTCGTGGGGGAGACCACCGCCAAATATTTGGCTGCCCACTTCGGTTCGTTGGAGGCCGTGATGGCCGCCTCGAAGGAGGAGCTGATCCAGGCCGAGGAGGTGGGCGAGAAGATCGCCGCTTCGATCGTGGAGTACTTTGCCGATGAGGAGAACCGCCGCATCATTGCCCGCCTCTGCGAGGCCGGCATCATCACCCGTGCGGAGGAGCGCACTACCCTGTCCAATGCCCTCGACGGGCTCTCGATTGTGGTTTCGGGCAGTTTCCTGCGCCACAGCCGCGATGAGATGAAGGCCCTGATTGAGGCCCACGGAGGCAAAAACTTAGCCGCCGTATCGGGGCAGGTCAATCTGTTGGTTGCCGGTGAGAAGATGGGCCCCGCCAAGCGCAAGAAGGCCGAGACGCTCGGCATCCGTATCCTCTCCGAGGAGGAGTTCGAGGCGCTGATCGGAGGCGACAAGCACCCCACCGAAGAGCCCGCTGCAACTCCCCCTCAGGCCCCTTCGGCCGCACCGGTGCAGGGCTCCCTCTTTTAACACCCGAAAGAAATATTAACCCGAAAAACAACGATAGACGATGAACAAGAAGCATAGACTCAGTGGCGTAGGCGTAGCCCTCGTAACCCCCTTTACACCCGAAGGCCGGATCGACTACCAGGCCTTGGAGCAGATGGTCGAGTATGTGATTGCCGGTGGCGTAGACTATATCGTCGCCTTGGGTACCACGGCCGAGACCCCCACCCTCTACATCCAGGAGCGTGCCGTGGTGGCACGTTACATCATCGACCGCGCAGCGGGCCGTGTGCCCATCGTGCTGGGCGTAGGCGGCAACTCCACCTCGGAGGTGCTCGACCAGTTGCGCGAGTTCGATCTGCGGGGTGCCGATGCCATCCTGAGCGTTACGCCCTACTACAACAAGCCCTCGCAGGAGGGGCTCTACCAACACTTCAAGGTGGTGAGCGAACACTCTCCGCTCCCGATCATCCTCTACAACGTCGGAGGCCGTACGGGCGTCAACATGACCGCCGAGACGACCCTGCGTCTGATGCGCGACTTCGAGAATGTGATCGGCATCAAGGAGGCTTCGGGCAAGATCGAACAGATCCAGGAGATCATCGACCGCCGCAAAGAGGGATTCTTAGTGCTCTCGGGCGACGACGGCATGGCCGTAGAGGTGATGCGTCGCGGGGGCGATGGTGTGATCTCGGTAGCCGCCAACTCCTTCCCCAAATGCTTTATGCAGGCCATCAACTTAGCCAAGGAGGGGCGCTTCGAGGAGGCCGACAGCGCCTATAAAAAGCTCGACGAGGCCACCACAGCCCTCTTCAAGGAGGGGAACCCCACGGGTGTTAAGTGCGCCCTCTCGGTTATGGGACTGATCGGCGATAGGATGCGTCTGCCGTTGGTCAAGGGTACGGATGCCTTGCGCGAGGAGTTCAAAAATCTGATCCAAAAATACGATTTGTGCTAAACGGAGCGTTATAGCAGGAAACCAAGATCCCATGAAAAAGAGTCTGCTTTTACTCCTATTGCTGCTCCCCACACTGCTTTGGGCCCAGGCACCCGACGAGGAGAAGATCTCCTCGCAGATCGGTAACCCCGAATCGGAGTTCTTCTACCCCAACCTGATGATGCGCTACCGCGGCGGCGACCTGACCTTAAGTGAGGAGGCCTACCACCACCTCTACTACGGCTTTGCCTACCAGGAGAACTACCGTCCGTTGGAGGCCAACGATGCCTACGACAAGCTCCTGCTTTTGGCCTCGGCCCTCGACCCCGACCGGCCCGAGATCGCCACATTGGAGGCGATTCTTCAGGCCTCCGACGAAGCGATGGAGCGCGACCCCTTCAGTCCGCAGATTCTCAACCTCCGTGCCTTTGCCTTTGGTGCCTTGGGTAACACCACCCAGGAGCGCATTGCCTACGAACAGATGCAGCAGATACTGCGCGTCATCGAGCGCTCGGGCGACGGACTCAGCAAGGGAACCCCCTGCCATATCCTCATGTTCGGCCACGCCCTCGACCTCCTGACCACCTACGGCCTCGAGTACCAAAAGGCCAAAGTGATCAGCCGCTCGGTGGAGTATGTACCCCTGACTGCTCCGCGCCACATCATGAATAAGAAGATCAAGGGCTACTACTTCGACTACAGCCGCATCTACCGCAACAAGCCCGAAGGCTACGTCTTCAAGCGCGAGCGTACGTGGCAGTTCAATAACCTCAAACCCCGCGAATACAAATAGTGAAATCGTTGCGACATACCCTGTTATGGGTGCTGCTTACGGGGCTACTCCTCGGTGCCTGCCAAAAAGAGGATCCCCAATGGCCCCCTCGGCCCAAGCCCGAAACCGCCGACCAGACCCTGTTGGTCTATCTCGGAGGCCAAACCCTGCTGCGTGCCTTCAAGGGAAATATTGCGGAGATCCGCCAGGCGATCGACCGACACATTCTCTACGACAGCCGCCTATTGCTCTACGTCGAACCCTCGATCCGCGAATCCTACCTGATCGAGTACTCGTTCGACTATGCGACACAATCCTCGCGTGGGGATACGCTGCGCCGCTATGAGCGCCCCGCCCTCACGAGCGACCACGTGGGCCGTGTGATGCAGGATGCCTTTACGGAGGCTCCGGCCCACCGCTATGGCATGATCCTCGGCTCGCATGGTGCAGGCTGGGTACCCGCCACCTACCCCTACCTCACCCAAGACGAGGGGGACAACGGCATGGAGATCTGGAGCAACCGCCCCATCCCCTACGAAGCTACCGACCGTCACCCGCTTCTCTACAAGAGCGACCGTGCCCGAGAGGCTACCCGCTGGTTTGGCGAGTTTAACGGCGGTGTGGCCGACCTCTCGCTCTGGATCGAGGCCATACAAAGCCTCGACACGCCGCTCGAATACCTGATCTTCGATGCCTGCTTCATGTCCAATATCGAGGCCCTCTATGCGTTGCGCCACTCGGCCCGCTATATCGTTGCCTCGCCCTGCGAGATCATGGGGCGCGGCATGCCCTACGCCTCTATCCTTGGGGAGCTCTTCACCGAGAAGGGTACCTCCTACGACCTGAAGGCCTACTGCGCGGGCTACTACGACTTCTACCTGCACACCACCGAGACCAAACCCTCGGGCTGCATTGCCCTCACCCGCTGCGAGGAGCTCGACAACCTGGCTGCCGCAACGCGCCGTGCTCTGCAGCACCGCAACGAGGAGGTTGATCCGGAGACGATACAGCCCTACGACGGGCTCGACCGCACGCTCTTCTACGACCTGGAGCAGTATATCGAGCAGGTGTGCGGCGACAGCGAGGCCTACTCGGCCTTTATCGAGCAGTTCGACCGCACCTTCCCCGAGGAGTACCGCTTCCACACGCCGAGCTTCTATTCGGGCTACGATGGCGAGATGACCCCCATCCACCACTACTCGGGAGTGAGCACCTCGGCTCCCAGCACGAAGTACCCCACGGCCTATGCCCAAACAGCCTGGTATGAAGCGGTGAATTGATAAGATAACCGGAAAAACAGAATCACCCGACCCCGCTTAAAAAGGTCGGCTGATTTTGTTTTTTTTTGGGGGGGGGTCAGTGGAGCAC
>CAZRJU010000116.1:0-4958 GCA_964600455.1 uncultured Alistipes sp.
AAGTAACTTAACGCGTTTTTTGCGCATTTTTTCTTGACATCCGCGGGAGAAGTTTGATATTCTGTTTTTCGGAAAAGGGAGTAGCCAGCGCGTGCGCCATATTGCTCACCATCACAGCCATCAGGCTTGGGTTATATGCGAAGAGGCGAGACTTTTGCCGTAGTTCAGCGGCGGAAGTGTCGCTATTTTTGCGTCTAAACGGAGGAAGAAGATTATGCTGAAAACAATCGCACTGATCACCTTTATAGCAGTATACGTATTGCTGCTGCTCCTGCCGAAATACCGCGCCATTGTGGCGCTGGTTGCTGCGGCTCTCTTTATGGTGCTGGGTATTGTTCCGGTGGGCGAGATCGTCACGGTCGAGCCCGTAAAGTTCACCCACACCAACGAGGGAGTGCTGGTCGCGGTGCGCCAAGCCGAGTTCCGCACCTTCCGCGAGGCCGAAAAGCGCCTCCAGATGAACTACCGCAGCTTCTCGACCGGCTACCACATCTTTATCTCGCTGCTGGAGGTACGCATCGACTACGATGCCGACTTGGTGGAGATGGTGGCCAAGCAGGTAGGTACCCTCTCGAAGGAGATCTCCACGGAGGATACGATCGACAAAGAGATCATCCTGCGCATCAACTCGTTGCAGGAGAGTACAATGTTGCTCCGTGAGAATATCTTCGACCGTCAACGTGTCCTCTCGGGAGTGCTGCGTTCGGAGCGCTTCCCCAACGATATCTACCCGCGTCTGCAACTCATGATCAAGGACGTGAACTCGCTGATCAACCACGCCGACTTCAGCTTCCAGCGTCTGGACTACATCCAGGATTCGGCCCTGGGTCTGATCAACATCGAACAGAACGAGATCGTCAAGATCTTCTCGGTGGCTTCGGTGATCTTCATGCCGGCGACGCTCATTGCCTCACTCTATGGCATGAACTTCACGCTGATGCCCGAGCTCGACTGGACCTACACCTTCTCCAACGGTTACACCCTCCCCCTGGGTTACCTCTTTGCCATCTTCCTGATGGTACTCTGCTCGGGTATAACCATCTGGATCTTCAAGTTCAAGAAGTGGCTCTAACCCCTTAATTTGTTCGGCTCCATGGCGAATTTTGCACAAGATTACCAACTCACCCCTGCTTCGGGATTGATTCTCGAAGGGGGTGGCATGCGGGGTGTCTTTACCTGTGGAGTTCTCGACTATTGGATGGATCATCAGATCCGTTTTCCCTATACGATCGGGGTCAGCGCCGGAGCCTGCAACGGCCTCTCCTACCTCTCCGGACAACGCGGCAGGGCCAAATACAGCAACATCGACCTCTTGGAGCGCTACCGCTATATCAGCCTTCGCCACTGGCTCTTCAAGGGGAATATCATGGATTTCGATCTGCTCTTCGACGACTTCCCCAACCGCATCATCCCCTACGACTACACCGCCTTAGCCCAATGCACGGAGCACTACGAGATGGTAACGACCAACTGCCTGACGGGCCGGGCCTGTTACTTTGAAGAGAAAGAGGATCCCGAACGCATCATCCGCATCGTCAAGGCCTCGAGCAGCCTTCCCTACCTCTCGCCCATTGTGGAGGTCGACGGAGTGCCGATGCTCGACGGCGGCATTGCCGACTCCATCCCCTTAAAACGGGCCCGCGAACGCGGTTTCGACAACAATGTGGTGGTTCTGACACGCAACCGCGGCTACCGCAAGCCCGACAAAGAGAGCCTGCTGCCACCCTTTATCTACCGCCAATACCCCGCCCTGCGCGAGGCCATTCGCCGGCGCAACATCCTGTATAATCAACAAATCGCCTGGGTGGAAGAGCTCGAGAAAGCGGGTTCCCTAATCGTGATCCGCCCCGAACGCCCCATTGAAGTCGACCGCATCGAGCGCGACACACGCAAACTCCTGGCCCTCTACAACGAGGGGTACGAGATCGCCTCGCGCCTTACGATCAACACTTCGCCTCGCTAATAGAAGGTGCCTCGCGGGGCAAAAATCGCATAACCGAAGTTGAAGGTGAGATACATGTTATCCCACGAATCGAGTTCGTACTTCGTGAGCGAGAGGCTCACGGGGCCGAGCGAGGTGTGGTAGATCAGCGATGCCTCGCTCAGGTAGTGGAGGCTGCTATCCACCGTCTCACGGTCGCGGTAGAGGGTATAGAATCCCACACGGAAGAGGAGATCCGGCAGGAAACGGAAGGTCGGAATCAAGCCTCCTGCCAAATAGCGCTTGGCGTGGAAATCGGGCATGTAGACCATGTTGGAGTGGGGAATGGGCTGGTAGCAGGGGCGAGCCATCTCGGTCGCCGTCGGGCTGGAGAAATGGGGCTGATTGGTGGCCACGGCATCGAAGTTGATGCCGAGCGTAAGCCACGATGCAATATCCCAATATTGATCCCACTTTAGGCGGGCACCCCACCACTGGCGATCGGTGCGGCTCTGGAAACTCGATCGATCATTCGTGGCGAGTTTATCGCGCCCCCACACGCCAATTCCCGAGAGCGAGAGATTGGTTCCCCGCGTGGGATAGAGGGGTTTATCGAGGGTGTTGTAGGCAAGTTCCAACTTCCCGGCAATGTAGGAGAAGCGGGTATGATCCATCCGCCCCGAGAGGGGATCCTGCTCCGAGTTGTAGCGGTAGTTGAGTTGTCCGCCGTGCATGCGCAACGAGACAAAGCTACGCCGTGAGAGAGGGAATCCGAAGCCCAACGAACCGAAAAACTCATTGCGGCGCACCTGCTCGGTGTTGGTAACGTCGGTGAGTGAACCGAAGGCTCCGTGGCGCAGATTCTTGGCCGAGAAGTTGAAACTGTAGTCAACAAAGAGCGGCTCCCACATGAAGAAATCGGTGCGTCCGCCCAAAGTCCCCGACGAGTAGACCGGCCCGACATAGAGATCCCCGAAAAAGGTTTGTGCCACACGATTCACCATCTGGTAACGCACCCCGATATAGGCCTGATTGAAGGCCGTGGAGGAGATGTTTCCACCGATCATCACCTTAAAACTGGGCTTATAGACGAGCGGAATATGGATGCTGTAACAGTTTGTCGAGTCATTGTAATTCACATGCGGGAACCCGGTCGAGAAGTCGCCTCCGGCCACAATGGCATAGAGGTTATCCCGGAATTGGGAAAACTCCATACGCTGCTCAGCCCCGCGACGACCCCGACGAAAACCCTCATCCACGCGCAGCAAGTCGCGGGCATAGGCCCGTTTGGCATTGTTGACCCCCTCGATGGTGTAGTGTTCCAAGACCAGGGGTTTGAGCCCGGCTCGCCATGCAGCACGCCGAGCCTCCACCTCCCCCTTCGAGCGGGTGGTCGTAAGACGTTCCATGATCTCGGGAATCTGCTTCTTTGTATCCTCATAACCCATTTGAACGATCTCCAATGCACGGTCGAAATCAAGCATTCCGACCGGTACGGCACGACGAACGATCACGCCACGCCCCTCGGGCAGGGTGTAGTCGGTTTTGTTCATGATCAACGAAAGGCCCTGCTCGATAAGATCGCTCTCCTCGCTCAAGGAGGTGTTGCCGGCCGTGCAGATCGCTCCGATCAGCAGTTCGGGATGAAACTCCTGATCAATAGCCCGCCAGGGGAAGTTGTCGTAGACTCCGCCGTCGTAGAGTAGCAACGAGTCGCGTTGCAGGGGTTGAAAAGCCAAGGGGATCGACATCGAGGCACGTACCGCCTCGGCCAAGTTACCCTCGTTGAGCGTAATGGGACGACGCGCATCCAGATCGGCCGCAATGCAGCGGAAGGGGACAAAGAGGCGATCGAAATCCTCTCCCGCAGCAGCCGATGCCGGCGAGAGCAACTCGATAAGCGCCATATCAATCTGGGTCGAAGAGATCAGCGCGCGCGGAAGTTGAAGTTTGCGTCTTCCCGCCTCCTCTTTGAATCCGATATGGGCCGTGATCATCGGGGGTACGGAGCCTATCTCGCGGAAATAGTAGCGGTGCTCGTTGGCAATACGCCCCGAGACCCAACCGCCAACACTCCCTGAACCGACAATGGCCTCCATCTCTTCGGGCGAGTAGCCTGCCGCATAGAGCGAACCGATGATGGCCCCCATCGAGGTACCCGAGATATAATCAATCGGCACACCGTGCTCCTCCAAGGCCTTCAGCACGCCGATGTGATAGAGCCCCTTGGCCCCACCGCCACTCAGCACGACACCCACACGCTGTCCCATCACACTCTCGGCTACCCCCAAGAGCAGCACCGCCACCATCACGAAAAGCCGCTTAATCATCTTTTCTCTCCCTTTTTGAGTGAGAATCACCCCGACACACCCCTTTCCTTCGAAAAGTTTTCGCCAAGAATGGTTCCCATCTCCCATTTTTTTGTAACTTTGTCCCGAGTTGGGCCCCTATGAAAAAGAGCCGCTCCAATTCAAGGACAAAGATACAAAATTTTAGAGATATATGACCGAAAAAATTGCGGAGCTGTTGGCCCGCGTGGAGGCCTTCCGCCCCACGACCGCAGCCGAGATCGAGGAGTTCAGAATCAAGATTCTGGGCAAAAAGGGCGAGATTACGGCCCTCATGGAGGAGTTTAAGCAGGTAGCTCCCGAACAGAAGCGCGAGTTGGGCCAGAAGCTCAACCACCTGAAGAGTGTCGCTTTGGAGCAGATAAACACCCTTAAAGAGCAGTTGGAGGAGGCTGCCTTGTCCGCCTCGGGCGAGGTGGGGGACCTCAGCCGTCCGGGTTCGGCCGAAGGGTTGGGTTCGCGCCACCCCATTTCGCTGGTGAAGAACCTGATCGTCGAGATCTTCTCGCGCCTGGGCTATGCCGTAGCCGACGGCCCCGAGATCGAGGATGACTGGCACGTCTTCTCGGCCCTGAACTTCGCTCCCGAGCACCCTGCCCGCGATATGCAGGATACCTTCTTCATCGAGCGCAACCCCGATATTCTGTTGCGTACCCACACCTCGTCGATTCAGGTGCGCACGATGGAGC
>CAZRJU010000117.1:0-4952 GCA_964600455.1 uncultured Alistipes sp.
CGGAGAAGCCGCGCAACTGAATCTCGGCCTTCACGGTCGGGTTGCGCTGCAGGCGCTGCACCGTTACCAGGTTCATGTAGTAGAAGGCCAGTTCGCAGAGCTCGGGAACCTGCGACTGAATAAAGAGCGTCGAGTGCTCGGGATCAAGTCCCGCCGAGAGGTAGTCGAGAGCTACCTCGATGATGTTCTCGCGCACCTTCTCCGGATTATCGGCGTTGTCGGTGAGTGCCTGTGCATCGGCAATCATCACAAAGATCTTCTCAAACTCGCCCGAGTTTTGCAACTCTACACGACGACGCAACGAGCCTACAAAGTGGCCCAGATGGAGTTTACCGGTCGGACGATCACCGGTCAAAATTACCTTTCCCATTTCTATTTTCGCTTTCTAAAATATACACATTATCTCGGGCCGCTCCCGATGCCGGGCACGAACCAATTTACAAAAATAGAAAAAAGTATGCAAATTCCTACTCCGAAGCGCTTTCTTATAGTTTTTTTTTATAACTTTGTCTGGAGAATTAACCACAAACAATCCCTTAAGGGGCTCAACACCCCCTTGCAAAACGAAAAACCATGCATTTGCAACCCGAACAACTTTTCCACGATCGCTACCGCCTCAGGCGCCTCTTGGGCCGCGGAGGCTTCGGCGAGGTGTGGCTTGCGGAGGACGAGCGCACCACTACGGAGGTGGCCATTAAGGTCTACCTGACCCTCGACGAGCAGGGTATCAAGGAGTTCTCGAAGGAGTACTCCAACACCTTCAACCTCAGCCACCCCAATCTGCTGCATGCCAACCATTTCGACGTGTCCGACGACCGCCCCTACTTAGTGATGCCCTACTGCCCCAACGGCTCGGCCGACGACCTGCCCAACCTCCCCGCGGAGAGGCGTCTGTGGGAGCTCCTGCGCGATGTCTCCGCAGGATTGGCCTACCTCCATAGCCAGGAGCCGCCCATCGTGCATCAGGATATCAAACCCGCCAACCTCTTAGTTGACCGCCGCGGCCACTTCCTCATTACCGATTTCGGTATCTCGAAGAAGATCCACACCTCGCTGCGCAAGCAGTCGACGCGTGCCGCCACGTCGGGCACCCCCGCCTATATGGCCCCCGAGCGCTTCTCGGAGCACCCTGCCCCCGTGAAGGCGAGCGATGTGTGGTCGTTGGGTGTTACGCTCTACGAGTTGATGGTCGGGGAGTACCCCTTCAACGGCATGGGCGGAGGCTTGATGCTCAACGGCGCCCGCATCCCCGTTATCGAGACCGACTACTCCGCCGAGCTCAAGGGGGTCGTGCGTGCCATGCTCGCCCTCCACACCTGGGAGCGCCCCACGGCCGAGGAACTTTCGGCCTATGCCGAAGCGCAGTTGAAAGGCCTTGCGGCTTCCATGCCCTGGTTGGAGCGGGCGGGGGTAAAGGAGGAGCCGAAACCCGAGCCCGAGCCGGAGCCCGAGCCGGAGCCGGAGCCGGAGAAGACTGAGAATGCTGAGAAGACTGAGAAGACTGAGAATGCTGAGAATGCCGGGAAAGTGACCTTAAAATACCCTCCTCAGGATTCCCAGGATTCCCAGAACTCCCAGGACTCCCAGGATTCCCAAAACACCCCCAAAAGCCGCAGCCCCCTTTGGTTGGGCCTTGCCCTCTTGGCCGTGGTGCTCCTTTCGATCCTCGGCATAAGGGGCTGCAACGACTACCGCGCCCGCATGGCCGAGGAACAGCGCATTGCCGATAGTTTGGCCCGCGTGGAGCAACTGCGCCAAGATAGTATCCGTCGTGCAGATAGAGAGCGCGATAGCTTGGCTCAAATAGCCCGCGAAAAGGCCCGCCAGGACAGCATTGCCCGTGTCCGACAAGAGGCCGCTGAACGCGCTCGTCAAGAGACCGTTAATGGGCTTTCGGTTACCTGGGGATCGAACGTAACCAACGAGCAAAAGAGCGTGTTGCGCGACCTGATCAACAATATGGTCTATGTGGCAGGAGGCTCTTTTAGGATGGGATCAAATGATTCGGATGCCGATAGCGATGAAAGTCCGGTACACTCCGTAACACTTTCGAGTTACCGCATCGGGCGTTATGAGGTTACCCAACAGGAGTGGCAAACGGTAATGGGAAGTAATCCCTCCAACTGGAAAGGATCAGATCTTCCGGTTGAGAGGATCAGTTACAACGATTGTTTGGATTTTGTGAAGGCCCTGAAACGGATGACCGGCCTGAGCTTCCGATTGCCCACCGAAGCCGAGTGGGAGTTTGCGGCTCGCGGCGGAAATGGATCGCAAGGTTACAAATACAGCGGCAGCAACTCAATCGGGACGGTGGCATGGTATGATGGAAACAGTGGCGACCGCACCCATGATGTCGGCCAAAAATCGCCCAACGAATTGGGTCTTTATGATATGAGTGGTAACGTTTATGAGTGGTGCCACGATTGGTACGGTGGATATGGCTCGACCTCCTTAAACAACCCGAAAGGGCCGAGTTCGGGCTCTAGCCGCGTGCTCCGTGGTGGTAGGTGGGGCAACTTCGCGAGGAACTGCCGTGTTACGATTCGCAACCGCATCACGCCTGAGTACAGGTACTCCTACGTCGGGGTGCGCCTTGCTCTCTGAGTTTATAACCGATGCTGTTGGTTTTCGGGGGGGGGCCGTGGGGTGTTAGACTGGGAGTTCCGGGAGTGCCCGGGGCGTTGTGGGCTTCCCGGCACTCCCGGTATTCCCGATTTCCCCTATTCAAAAAATATTAAATTAAAAATATGACAATCATTCAATTAGAGTATCTATTGGCAGTAGCCAACTGCGGCAGTTTTTCGTTGGCTGCCGAGCACTGTTTTGTAACGCAGCCCTCGCTTTCGATGCAGATCAAATCGCTCGAGGAGGAGCTCGGGGTGATTCTCTTGGATCGCTCGAAGAAGCCCGTGATTCCGACCCAGGCCGGAGAGGTGGTGATCGAGCGGGCACGGGAGGCGCTGAAGGCCTACAACAACATCCGCGAATCGGTGGCCGAACTCAAAGGGGAGACGGCCGGCAAACTACGTCTCGGGGTGATTCCGACCATTGCCCCCTACCTGCTGCACAAGTTCATCCCCTCCTTTGTGAAGGAGTATCCGAAGGTGGAGCTCGAGATCAGCGAGATGAAGACCCCCGATATTGTGGAGGCCCTCAAGCGCGACAAGCTCGATGCAGCCATTGTGGCGGGCGGCACCTGCGGCGAAGGGATCACCGAGCACGAACTCTTCAGCGACCGTTTCCACGCCTACGTTTCGCCCCAGAACCCGCTGATCGAGCGCTCGAACATCCGCATCGAGGATATTGACATGAAGGATTTGGTGCTGCTCAACCCCGGCAACTGTCTGCGCGACCAGGTATTGGAGCTCTGCCAGGCCCGCAAGGCCGTTCCCACGCATTACAGCTTTGAATCGGGATCGCTCGATACGCTGATGCGCATTGTCGACTGCACGCGCTCGCTCACGATCATCCCCGAGATGGCCGTGGAGTACATCCCCAAGGATCGCCACTACCAACTCAAACCCTTTCAGCGCGGAGCCACCTACCGCAAAATCGCCGTCGCCGTGAGGCGTACCTATGTCAAAAACTCGATCGTTCGAGCCCTCATCGAGTCGATCATGACCCACGCCCGCCCGCTCTTTTAGGAGGTGGAAACTCCTACAAAAAGGTCGATTCTTCGCGTGTGCGCGAGAAAGAGCCCCGCAAAGGGGGCAATATTGAAAAGTTTTTCGTATCTTTGTCGGGTTATAGAAATAGTAGTATATGGAAAAATTGATTGAAACGATTGTTTCTGCCATTGAGGATAAGAAGGGTAAGAATATTGTATCGCTCGATTTGAGCGGTTTTGATGGCGCCATCTGCTCCCACTTTGTGGTCTGCAACGCCGACTCCACCACCCAGGTTGCAGCCATTGCCGACTCCATCGAGGAGAAGGTGCACGAGGTGTTGGGCGACTGGCCCTGGCGCGTTGAGGGCAAGCAGACCGGTCTGTGGGTAGCCATGGACTATGTGGATGTGGTGGTACACATCTTCCAGAGCGAGTTGCGCGAGTTCTACAAGTTGGCGGAGCTTTGGGCCGATGCCCCGATGGTACGTTACGAATACGAGGAGTAAAGCTATGGCAAAGAGAAACACAAAAAAGCATAGAAACAGCGGTGGCTTCCCACGTCCCACGATGATGTGGCTGTGGAGCGCACTGGCCATTCTGATTATTGGTTCGTCGCTCTGGATGAAACCCAACCAAGAGCCCGTCAAGAGCAACTGGAATGCCATCCGCGAGATGGTGGAGCGGGGCGATGTGGAGCGAATCGTGGTACTGAACGATGAGTTAGCCAAGGTGTCGTTGCGCAAGGAGGCCGTGGAGCACTACCGCGCCGAGGAGGCCTATAAGGGGATCCCGGAGAGCGGTGTGCAGTTCTACTTCAACATCGGCCCGGGCGATACCTTTGCCGAAAATCTTCAAGCGGCCGAGCAACTCTCGGGGCGCGAAGTGGTGCTCGAGTATGAGATCGAGAAGGAGTCGTGGACCAATATGCTCGTCTCGCTGCTCCCCTGGCTGATCTTCATCGGTATCTGGATCTTCTGGATGCGCTCGATGAACCGCGGTGCCGGTGGTGCCGGCGGCGGCATTATGAATGTAGGCAAGGCGAAGGCTCAGGTCTTCGACAAGGATAACCACAAGCGTGTAACCTTTAAGGATGTGGCAGGTCTGGAGGAGGCCAAGGTGGAGATCATGGAGATCGTCGACTTCCTGAAGAAGGCCGACAAGTACCGCGAACTGGGAGCCAAGATTCCGAAGGGCGCCCTTTTGGTAGGCCCTCCGGGAACGGGTAAGACCCTTTTGGCCAAGGCCGTAGCCGGCGAGGCCAATGTTCCCTTCCTCTCGATCTCGGGTTCGGACTTTGTGGAGATGTTTGTGGGTGTGGGAGCTTCGCGTGTGCGCGACCTCTTCG
>CAZRJU010000118.1:0-4786 GCA_964600455.1 uncultured Alistipes sp.
GGCCACCACATAGGGGAAGAAGTTGTCAAGCTGAAGGGCCATGGCAATCATGGCGAGCGAGATACCCGACACGAGCTGCGTGGTCACGACAAAGAACTTCTTGGTGCGATACATCTCCATCAGGGGGCTCCAGAAGGGCTTGAGCGACCACGGTAGAATCAACAGCGAAGTCCAGAAGGCAACCTGAGCATCCGAGATCTCGAAGTCGTTGAACATGATGGGTGCCACGAGGTTGATCAGAATCAACGGCAGACCCATGGCGAAGTAGGCGGAGGGAACCCACCACAGGGGCGATTTTTTGGCTACTTGTTCCATTGTTTTTTTTCTTGGTTTGGATCGTTATTGAAGGTTTGATTTTTCCATTTTTAGAGCCCCAACATCTTGTTTCGGATGATGGCACAAATACCCGTCAGACCGGCCGATTCTCCCAATTCGGAGACCTTGATGGCCGTATCTTTCGAGACAAAATTCAGGGCGTATTTGTTGATCGTTCCCTTGATCGGGAGTAGGATGTAATTCTTTGCCTCACAGAGAGTTCCGCCAAGAACGATCATCACGGGATTGAACATGTTGATCAGCCCTGCAATGGCCCTTCCGAGCAGGAATCCGATGTGCTCCACAACCTCGATGGCCAACATGTCCTCCTTGTTCATTGCATCCAAAATATCGCCGAGCGAGATCTCCTCTCCGGCCTCGTGTTTTTTCGATAGAATCGAGATGTTTCCCTGGTTGAGCTTTTCGATAAACTGGCGGTGGAGGGCTCGGCCCGAGACCTCGGTTTCGAGACACCCGCGCTTACCGCACGAGCAGATCAACTCGTTGTCGAAGAAGGGGAAGTGGCCATACTCGCCCGAGAAGCCCGACTTGCCGTAGTGGAGCTCGCCGCCGATGATCATGCCCATACCAAATCCCCAACTCAGGTTAAGGAAGAGCATCTCCTTTTCGCGGTTTCCCACGCCGTGAATATACTCGCCGTAAGTCATTGCGCGAGAGTCGTTTTCGATGAATGCGCGACACCCGAGCCGCTCCTCCAGAACACTGGTGAGGGGCACTTCGTCAAAGAAGAAATAGGTGTGGCTGTAGCCCGTTTCGGGGTTCACGCGACCGGGGATGTTGATGCCGATGGCATGGAGTTTTTCGCGCGGAACCTGCGACGAGGAGATGAATTGCAGAATCACCTCGCAGAGTTCGTCGAAGCTCTCGCGGCTGTTCCGGATCGAGTATTTTTGTTGCTGCGATACGACCATGTCGCCACGGAAGTTGATGATTCCCATGCTGATCATGTCGTACTTGATATCCACCCCCATAAAGTAGCCCGCTAAGGGGTTCAGGCCGTAGATACTGGGGCGGCGGCCACCGGTGTCGCCCTGCTTTCCGAGGTCGGTTACGAGCCCCTCTTTGATCAGCTCCTCCACGCTCTTGGTGAGGGTCGGGACGCTGAGGCCGAGGTCGCGGCTCAGGTCGGCAATGCTCTCGCCACCATGCAGCATATACTGATGCAGGATGTCGCGCTTGAGCTGGGTCGATTTTTTGCCGCTGCTCAGGGCCTCTAAGGTGCTTGTTTTTACCATCTCTTCTCTTGTTTTGTTGGGCGCCCCGCCCCATTTTCGGGGGAGCACACTTTGCAGTGATGCAAAGCTACAAAAAAAAGTCCAATAAATCGCAAGATGCGGGGGCTTTTCCCACTATTTTCGGGCAAAAATCGAAACATTATAAACTTTTTTACGAAGATTTGCATTTTTGATAAAATTATTTTCTCAAATTTTTGCAAATGAGATATTATTTTTATTATCTTTGCCAGAGTAAAGTGTATCTTCCGTGCGATAGAGGGATCGGCGGGGAGACACCTATATATTAATGGACGTGAAAAATACCTAAACTTTATTAAACTTTCACACTATGAAAAAATTATTCTTTTTGTTGGCTGCAGTCGGCATGCTTTTCACCGCGTGTGAGTATGACGATACGGATCTGAACAACCGTATCGGCGAGCTCGAGAACCGCGTTGTTGAGCTTGAGAAGACTATTGAGGCCTTGAACCAGGACATTGTCGGCGTACAGACGCTTGTTGAGGCAATGCAGAACAACGTCTACATCTCGCGTGTAGAGGAGGGTGAGACGGGTTACACGATCTATTTCACCGACGGTACTTCGATCGAGATCTCCGACGGTAAGGCCGGTGAGGCCGGTGCCGATGGTACCACGATGACCGTGATGTTGGATGAGGATGGCCAGTACTACTGGGCCGTTACCGACAATGGCGTTACTTCGTTCATCGAGGTTGACGGCAAGAAGCTCCCCGTAAAGGGTGAGAAGGGTAACACGCCTCTCATGCGCGTTGAGATGGAGGGTGAGACCGGTTACTGGGTTGTAAGCTATGACAATGGCGAGACCTGGGAGCGTATCCTCTTGGAGGACGGTACCCCCGTTACCACCTCGGGTGGTGCAGGTGGTCTCTTCAAGGAGGCTTATGTTGACGAGGAGACCAATACGGCCGTATTCGTATTCCTCAATGGCGAGACGATCGAGATCGAGCTCCGCAGCGACCTCTACATCAACTACAAGGGCGAGTCGCTCGAGAAGGCTCCCTTCCGCATGGGCGAGACCCGCACCTTCGAGATGGAGGCTGTTGGTGTGAAGAACGTAGTGGTTACCACCCCCGACGAGTGGAACGCTTCGTTCGATAAGGCTACCGCTGTTTGGACGATCACCGCTCCCGCTGCTGAGCACGAGGCTTGCGCAGACCTCGAGGGTGAGGTTTCGCTGATCTACTTCGGCGAGGAGAACCAGAGCTCGGTGGTTACGCTGAACGTATATATCGGTAAGTTCGTAGACGTTGCTGAGGAGGAGGCTACGGTTGCTGCTGTTGCTGAGGGTGAGACCCTTATGGTTCCCTTCACGGCTGACGATGTCGTTACCGTTGAGCAGGTTGACGCTTGGATCTCCGGTTCTGTTGTTGGTGAGGAGATCGAGGTCGTTGTTGCTGCCAATGATGGTATTGCTCGTACGGGTGTTATCAAGGTGGTTGCTGCTGACAATGAGGTTGTGATTACGGTTAATCAGGCTGCCGGTGTTGAGACTCAGCCCTACGGTTACCGTTCCGGTAGTGAGACGATTATGTGGACGAAGCCTTTGGCTGAGATTGCAGGTTATGCTGCTGGTGATGTGCACATCGCTGCTCTCCAGGATTATTTGATCGTTGCAAGTCCCACCAAGACCCCCACTATTTTGAATGCTGTAACGGGTGAGTACGTAGGCGATTTGAATTTGGGTGAGTACGCAGGCCTTAACAAGGCTATTACGGCTGATGACGCCGGTAATATTGTCTTTACCACGAATGATGGCGCTACTTTGAGAGTTCTTCGCATGAAGGGTATCGAGGGTACGCCCGAGGTATTTATTGAGCAGGCAACTTCGGATTTCGGTAATGATGTTTCTGTTGTCGGTAATGTATATGGATCGGCTGCCGTTTCGTTGATCTACAACCCCTGGAGCTCCGGTACGACCTCGCACCTCTACTATCAGATTACGGATGGCGTTTCGACCGGTAAGCAGTGGCAGGCTCCTACCGCAGGCGATATGAATCTTAATTTCGTAAGAACCTCGACCAATGCAGGTGATGTAATCTTCCGTGATCCCGATACTAACGGTCCTCGATTCATGTCCGGTTATTCTGGTAATGCTATTCCTTGGATTGAGGGTGGCGTAGCCGTATTCGGTTATGAAACTTACGATGGAGTAGATTATACGGATGATGGTTCTGCACTTAACTCGGTAGATGTTGAGGAGTTTAATGGTGCCAAGTATTTGATGTTCGGTAATACGTCACACTGGTGGTGTCCTCATGCCGGTGCCTTTATGGCAGACGTTACTACGTTGGATCATTTCAAGGCCGGTATTATGCTCTTACCTCCCTATGTCTTTGGCTATAATGTTGATTGGGAGAATGCAGCTCCTGGTGGTACGGGTGATTGCGCTATGCGTGTATCGAAGAACGGTGTTTACATGTATACCTATCTTGCAATCAATAACAACTCGATTGGTTGTATGCGCGTAGACTGCTTGCTGAATGCTCCTGCCGAGGAGACCCCTGCTGAGTAAGGGTTGGTGAATAGATAAGTGATTTCATCCCCGCTGTACCTCTTTCTTAAAGAGGTCGGCGGGGATGATTTCGTTTTCTGCATTGAAGAGTAGAGGTACTCTGCCCTCACCCACGGCTCACTGTCTTCTCCCCGAGATATTCTCTCATCTGCCGGGTATCTTTTTTAATACCTATCCGGGGGGCGTCTCTTGGCGATCTCTGCACCTCCTGTGGATCTCCGCCATCTCCCGAGGTCTCTGCCTTTCCCCGAGGTTCTCTGTCCTCCCCCGAGGTTCTCTGCCCTCTCCCGAGGTTCTCTGTCCTCCCCCGAGGTTCTCTGTCCTCCCCCGAGGTTCTCTGCCCTCCCCCGAGGCTCTCTGCCATCACCCGGGTATCTTTTTTAATACCTATGGGGAGCGTACTATGGGGTAGGATGGCCCGGTGGTAGGGTGGGGTATGATGAGCTATGAATACCGGGAATACCATGAATATTGTGAAGGCCCATAACGCTCCGGGGAATCCCGGGCGCAACAAAAAAAGAGCGTGTCCGGTTTCTTATTGGACACGCTCTCATTATCCACGCCCCAAAGGCGGGACAGAAGTCCTAATAGCGGTAGTGCTCGGCCTTATAGGGACCCTCGACCTTCACGCCGATATAGTCGGCCTGGGTGGGGGTGAGCTCCGTAAGCTCCACGCCGAGGTTCT